>JAJYPQ010000102.1 GCA_021795255.1 Pseudomonadota bacterium | reverse complement strand
TATGCAGTCTGCGCGGTGGCGACCCGCGAGGCCTCGCCAGCCACGATCACATGATCCACCGTCGCGCCTTGGGCAGAGTGAATGGTCCGGCACCAGCCGTAGTCAACGGTTTGGCCCTGGGAGCGGTCTAGAATGATCTCTTTGCCCGAGTCGAGGCGGGCGACGGGCTTCCCATTCTCAATTCTGTCGATGGTGGCGGACTCGCCGTTGCGGATCCGATCCACGCCCTTTTGGTTTTCGCGGAACACGATTTTGTCACCGGGTGACAGTTCCATGTCACGGGGCTGATAGACCCCGGCCGGCTTCTCTTTGGCAGGGTTCCAGTCGCGGGCCGTGCCCTCATGATTTGCCAGAATGACGGTGTTCCCTGTCACATCCTGCACTTCATACTCGACTTGATGGCGTTCACGCCCGCGGCCTTCTTCAATCCGGACCACCATCCGGGGCCGGTACGATTCGGCCTGCGCCTGCTGTTCGCGGGTGAGTCCTGCTTTATCGAGTGCCGTAACGGTGACGGATTCTTTGGACACCGCGCCTTGCTCACGCAGGCCTTCGCGGATATGGCGATTGATCTGCTGACGCAGATCGTTGGTGCCACTGACAACCAAAGTCTTGTCCCGAGTATCGGCATCACGGTTCAGGTAATCGGCCGCTGTGGCCTGGGCGATGGCCGCCCGCTTTTCTTGCGTAGTGGGTTTAGCGCCTTCCTTCTGTACATTGTGGGCCGAACGGCCCATCTCGACCTCGCGCATATACGGACGGGCTAAGGCGGTTGCTTGGGCGGTCTCGCCCTTAGCGAAGGCCTGCGCGATCTCACGCAAATCGGGATCGCGTTGACGTTGAATCTCGTCGATGGTGGCGTACTGGATGGCGTGCGTTTCCAGCATGTGTTGGAAGGGGCTGCCGGCTTCCACGGCCGAAAGTTGACGAGGGTCGCCGACCATAAGCAAACGAGCCCCTTCGGCGTCGACGCGTTTTAGCAAGGCGTCCATGTCTTTGCCGGACACCATACCCGCCTCGTCCAGGATATAGATGCGCGGGCCTTCTGACGGCTTTGATGCGAGGAGACTGGCCAGGGTGCGCGTGTCGTCCGCGCCGGCGCTTTTTAATTCGTGTGAGGCCGCGGCGCTGGGGGCGATACCGACGACCTCATAGCCGCGTTCTTTGGCCGCCTCGACATACCCCGCCATCGATGTCGTCTTGCCGGCGCCGGCGGCGCCGACGACACCTGTCACCCGATCGGAAGACGTGAGAGATAGCGCTAAGGCCTCACGCTGGCCAGCACTAAAGGAGAAACCTTGGGCGGCCTCACGGGCCTTTATATAGGACTGCGCGTCGGCAGCCGACATGAGCGCGGCAGTCTCGCCGCGACCGGCGCGGGCCCGCGCCAGGATTTCCTGTTCACGGTACAGTGCATCGCGTGTGGTGAGCTTGCCGCCGCCCACATCGATGAGGCCGGCTGTTTCACCAGTCAGGGCCATGTCGATCAGATTGAGCGTGGTGCCGCCCATACCCGCTTTCAGTGCTTCCAGTCGTGTTTGCTGTTTACTAAATACACTGTCACGCTCACCCAGGTGACGGGCGGCGCTTGCTACGGCCTCTGAGGTGAGATCGAGTGAGGCAACGGGACCGCGGACACTGGCTTCACGCATAATCTTGTCCAGGTCGACACCGGCCTCGCGGATCCGCGAACGCCATTCCCATCGCTGGTCCTGCTGGGAAAGCTGCGACTTGCTTCCCCGGGTGGCAAGGCAAGCGGCCTCCTTCTGCTTGTCCGTCGCACTCTCGGGGTCGATCCCGCGGGCGCGCAAGGCGTCATCTATTTGCTGCGAGCGGCGAGAGAAACTATCGAGCTGTTTCTTTGTTATACCTGAAAATTCCCAGCCGTCTTGCGTCTGGCGAATCTCGTAGCCAAGCTTTTGGACCTCTGTTGCCAGCCATGCCTTCGCCGCGCTGTCCGCCGTCTTGGCGAGCACCATTTGTTGCCCAAACGACAGGTCCATACGGACCCATTCACCATCGGCGCGCCGGGTCGCATTGATGGCGAGAATATGCGTATGGAGGTCGGGATCCGGGACCCCATCGACGGTCCTGGTGTCCTCATGCCTATAGGCCGCGGCCACCAGCGTGCCCGTCTGCTCGACCTGTGCGCCAGCATGCCCACGACGGGCGGTGACACACTCTTTTTCAATAACCCCCGCCGCGACTTTTATTGATTCATCCCACAGGGCCAGGAGGCGGGGATCAGCGGTTGCCATGAGGGAATAGGACTTGCTTGCCGACAAAGTGAGATCGGTCCCGAGGCGGGCGCTGTCCTTGCGTCCGCCTCTTGTGGACAAATCGGTACCGTCTGGCAACCGCCCTTCTAATAGCCAGACGAGTTGTTCGCGATCCACCGTACCTTCCAGGCCCAGGGTGGCAGCGCCCTGGCCCAGCCATTCCGACGGTGCGGCTTTGTTTTGGTAATAGCCCGCCTTTGCCTCGGCCGACTTCTTTTGGTTTTCCAGGTAGTCGGCGATGCCGGCGGCGCCGCGGCCGGATTTGAGAGGTTTAATTCGGAGCATGAGCATTCCTCGTGGGGGGGATTGCTCATAGCGGCACGCGCGGAAATTGCTTCCCCCACCGCATGGTCTCCGCGCCCGCCTGGCGGCGAACGCCACCGGGTTCCGCTCCGCGGGTTGGTGGCCGGGGTAGGACGGGTTCACTCCCGGCTCAAACCGGCTCGACAATCTCGCCTTCGCCGGGCGCCACCCGCTCCCCGGCCGTGGTCTTCAGGGACGGGAATGGAAGGGGCGCAGGGCACACAGACGGCGGCGAAGCCGACCCCTGAGCGCCGCGAGGGGCACAAGCCGCAGGCTGGTGCGTATGTGTGATCTTTCAGCCCATCGCGAAGCGGTGGGCGCTTGACCCATCTTTGCCGGAATACGGTATCAACACCCTCCCAATACGGTACCAACATGGACGAAACCGGAACGAGTTGGGGCGCTAATGGGACGGTCTTACGCCACAATTGCGACAGAGTTCAGACACAGTTGGGAGAGGGTGGCGAAAGTTGGTACTGAGTTCGGATCCTGTTGGGGCAATTTCCGCGTGTGCCGCTAAACATGTAACGACGTTATAAAAGAGGACCACAACATGACCATCCATGACCAGGCCACACGGCTGACCGCGCGCGTCGCACCCTATCTTGAGGCCATTACCAAGGCCCGCGCGGCGGGACTGACGTGGGCGGATATCGGCCGCCTCTTTGACGTCAAGGCGCGGCGCCTGCAATGGGCGGTGAAGCACTGCCGCTACACCGCGGAGCAAAAACCCTTGCCGGAGCCCGCATCAACCGCTGCCAAGCCCGTACCACGAGCCGCAGCGCCGTCGACAAAATCGGCCCCCACGGCACCACCCCTACCCCCTCCACCGGGGCAACGCCCAGTGGCACCGGATCAGATGTCGGAACTCGACCGGATCCGGGCCGAGTTTGATAGGTAATTTCCGCCCCCGCCGCTATAGCCAACGGGGCCGGATCGTCCAGCCCCTTTGAGAGGAAACCAACATGACCGAAAACCTAAAAATTCTGATCTCCCATGGCGACAAGGGCGGCACCGGCAAGTCTATGGCCGCAGCCTTAGCGCTCGACCACTTTCTGGCAACCGGTGCCCCCGTCTTGTTGATCGAGGGCGACGCCGGAATCCCCGACCTTGCCTTGCGATTTCGCGGGTCGGTGCCGGTGACGCTGGTTAATTTGAACCGCGCCGGTGACGCCGAGACCTCGTTTAACAAGCTCGGCAACGTCCTGGAAGCCGCGGCTGCCGCCGGCCAGCATGTCGTGGTCAATATGCCCGCCGGCGCCGGTGACACGATTGACGAACTGGCCCCAGTCCTGTCGGAGATCGTCAGTGCGGTGGGGTATGAACTGATCGTGACATTCAGTATCGGGCCACACCGCACAAGCACCGACGCGCTCCTGAAATCGCTGGATCGGGGACTCCTGTCCGTTGTCGATCCGGCCCGCCGCTCGGTGCTCTTTCCGCTTTTCTTAGGGATCGCCGCGCAGTTTGATTGGAGCAAGTCGCCCAGCCGCGCGGACTTTATGAGCGCGGGTGGCAAAGAGGCCGCCATTCCGGCCCTGCGCCCCGACGATCTGCGCGACAAGATCCTGGCCGCACCGGGCGCGTTCTCGGTCCTGGGTGAAGATAAAGCGGCGCTCACGATCACCGAGCGCGCCCTCTTCCGGCGCTGGTTGGCGCTCGCGCATGCAGCGATCGCCTCAATTGTTTAACCCCAAAGGCCGGGGATCATTACCCCGGCTACTCTTTAACGAGGAACAGAATATGGGTGACGAGCACACGAACAGCAATGCCCGCGACGTGGCCTTGGAGTCTTTACCCCCCGAGCTGCGCGAGGCCCTTTTGCGTAAGGCTTCCGACTTGGGCGTACACCGCGCTGATGATGTGGTCTGGGCGCTCGTCGCCTCGGTCATCGATGCGGCGGCCGCCGCTCAGGTGGCAGGACAACACGTAAAAACATTGGTAGAAGAAACGGGGAAGGTGCCGGATTTGATCTACCAAGGGACGATACGTGCCGGCAATGATCTCAAGGAAGGCGTGGCTCAGGCCATCGAGGACAAGACCGTGGAAGCCGGCCAGGCGCTGGTCGGCGCCATCGCCCATGCAGCTGGCAAGGGCGCCGCCGACCTCCAGACGGCCGCCGCCGGCCTCGATCGTATGGGGGTCGAAAAGGCGGCCGCCTTCGTCGAGCAGTGGAAGGTCCATCTGGCCCATGCGGTCAAGGAACAGGCCAAGGCAAGTCTGGCTTGGAAGCTCGCCCAAGGTTGGGTTGTGGTGGTCGCTCTGCTGGCGGGGATGTTTATTTTCGGGATGCTGGTGATGACTGGCATTGGCATCATGTCCCACCGAGTTGTTCTATCCTCGACGGTTGAGTACCATCGGGCGACTGCGGGCAACCCTCCGCAGCTCAATTTCGTGGGGCCGCTCTACCGGGCGGCAAGCTGCCCGCCAGGGGAGTCGTGCATCGTAGTTGGCGAAATGCACGGCGCGGGTTAGAGCTGGCCGAAATATCTGTTTTGTTAAGGAAAGCTATGACCAGGGATTCCGTGTATGACCGGCGATTTTTTCACAGCTTCCCGCGACCAAAGGCGAATGAATCCCAACATGACACTTTAGAACGCGGCCTCCGTATTCTTTCTTTTATGAAGGAATGCGGATTAATACTTGCACCAGAACTCGTAGAGTGGAATGTAAGTACGCTGAGCGGTACTCCCGACGAACACCTTTCGCTTCTTCAGCGTCGAACGTGCTTCACAGAGTTGTCTTTAGCGGATCTGCCAACACACGGAGCAACATTTGGTCCGATCGCCCTGTCGTTTGATATCGCCACCCTACGCAGTGTCGGAGCGACCCCCGTCATCTATGTTCCACAAGGAATCGATGTTAGTGCCCTCAGCCAGATAAGCACATTTTGTGTCCGTGGTGCATATCATACCCGATACGTCTTGCGTCAATTAGAGGGGTTAAAGGAAGAAAGCGATCCGGTGTTAGCAGCTAAGAAATACAAGCACTCCGTCTCTCCAAACTACGAGCTTATCCTGAAGAACACAGACCACGCGGGTAATATCGCTGCTCAATATACAATTCCCGCTTCTAGCGTTCGTGATGTTCTCCAGTTTGTTGGTTTCAACAATATTCCATTCAATCAGAGTATCGCTGTCCTTAATGTCTTTCTGAATATGTTCTATCCGACCGATAATACACGCACTGACGAAGAACTCGGCTATTACCGCCAGAGGGAATGGCGTCTCATCGCCGGTGACATTAATCTCAATGGACGGCCGGTGGGCCGCAACCTATCAACGCCCGAGATTAGCAAGTTACAGAATATCGACCGTCACTTCTGGACCCACAAACTCATCGTAGAGGGTATTCAACAACAGCGGTCAGATTTGGCGCTCGTGTACGAGCCCGCGCCAGATTGGAATTTCTTCGAGCAGATCGAGGCGATATTCGTCCCTGAGTACGCCATTCAGCGGGTATGCGCAATCGTAGGCAACAAGGTCGCGGTACGCCCCTACCTCTAAATACCTTTAGCGATTGCTGTGCTTCGCATGTGCGGGTAGGATCCCGCTTAAGACAAGACTATTTCTTTGGCCGAAAGCGAGCCGACTGCGATGTCTTGTGAGGAAATCAATGGACATCTGGGAAGGCAATAAACTCGCGCTGTTTATCGCGTTCGTAGTACCAGGCTTCATAAGTCTGAAAACCTATGAGCTACTGTTTCCCGGTGCTAGCAAGCATTCTGGGCAGCAACTTATTGATGCGATTGCCTACAGTTCGATCAACTACGCGCTGTTGCTGTGGCCGATCTACGAAATTGAAACGCACGGAGTTTGGGTGTCATACCCCGATGCTTATGTAGCATTCTGTGTTTTTGTGCTCTTAATCGCCCCCGTGCTCTGGGTCTGGCTATATGGTCTACTGCGCACGACAAAACGTTTCCAGGCTATCCTACCGCACCCTACCGGTAAACCATGGGATTATGTATTCAGCCAAAGACGGCGCTTCTGGATAAGAGCTTCGCTCAAAGATGGTAGCCGCATTGGCGGGCTTTATGACTCGCGATCCTTCGCATCAAGCGCGCCAGCGCCCGAGCAGCTCTATCTTCAAGAAACATGGGAATTGAATGCCGACGGCGGGTTTGAGAGGCCCAGAGTTGACAGCGCCGGAATCCTGATCCTGGCGTCCAATATAGTGACTGTAGAGTTTTTTAACGTGATGGATGGAGAAGAAAATGACAGACAAAAAGCCGATGGCCAATGATGGTTACCAACCACTCAAAAAGGGCTATCAACCAAAGCCCGAGAACGGGCCTAAAGGCCATGAGGAAAGGGGCGGATATCAGCCTCCTACCAGCCAAGCAAAATCCGTCAAGCCACCCCCGAAGAAGCCATGATCGCATGCCATTGAAATCTTGAGAGGCGGTTATGGTAAGTATAGTAAGGGAGGCCATTTGGCCGGTCATTTTCCTTTTTACTGTCCTGAGCTTTATGCTTTTGTTTCGAACTCAGCTCGCCGCCCTTATATCGCGGATAACATCGATAGACAAAAGTGGCGTCAAAACGTCTCCAGCGCCAGAATCCCAAAGAGAACAGCACAAAACTGAAGCGGTACAAGAACTATTGCTTTCTATTGGTGATTCGATTGTTCTGCGCGATCTCGAAGGGCGGATCAAATCGTTTCTAAAGGATCTTGGCCTTGAAATAGAAGGAGATACTGTCAAGGTTCTCATTAAACATTTGGCAGCCACGCAAATCCTGTTGGAGTTCGAGCAAGTACATAATCTTATTTTTGGCAGCCAAATATTTCTCATGAAAAGATTAAATGAGGTCACCGGACAGGGCCAAAGTAAGCCAATGGTTGTCGCGCATTTCGAGCATGTGCGCCAAATGTTTCGGCCCGATCTAGATAGCTGGTCATTTGATCAGTATATGACCTTTCTTCTGACGAAGTCGCTGGTTACCGTGACCGGCGATGTCTATCACATAACCAATATTGGTGTTGAGTACCTTACATGGATGGCACGAACGGGCCGCAGCGAAAACCGACCGCTATAGAAAAATGGGAAAGGTGACAACGCAAGGTTTCGATTCCCCATTAATCAGCGCATCCCGCTTCGGTTAAGGAACACGAAGTGTTTCCCGCATAGCCGCCAAAGCGGCACTAGCAGTTTCCGGTCGCGCTGGCACCGGAAGTTTTGCAAGAGCTTGGGGAATCGGGACATCGAACTGTTCGCCGGCCAATACGCGGCGCGTCACGATCTCGTAGGCTCGCTCAAACAACGGGCGGCTTTTGGACTCCGGGAGCGTGCGCAACTCAAAGAGGCCCGTGGCCTGCGCGGCGGCATAGACCACGGGGTGGCTCCATCGATGATCCTTGTCCGCCAACGCGGCTTCACGATACGCAGCGTCAGGCGTCGGTAAGCCCAGGTCCTCGGCCATTGGCGTACACAACGCCCGAAACTCGGGCAACGTCGGCGGCCACCCATCCGCACGATGGGTCGCACAGCGCGACAATCCACGGCCGACCTGGGCGGGCGTCAAGCCGCGCAATCCTCGCAACCAGGTTGAGTCATCCGTCGCCCCAAACGCTGACGTCCAGCGGTGGCCGTAGATCCGCGCCATCCGGCGCCATAGGTCCGCCATGTGACGCTCCGTCAAGAGATTCTTGCTGGTAGAGGTGGGCTGTGGCGCGCTCGACGCGAGCGACAGCGGAGTTATCAATGCGGCTACGTCTTGCATAAGGGATCTCCTGCTTTAGGGCAAACAGGCCTTGCCAGCCGTTTGCGATGGATTGGTGTACAACAGCGAGTTGTCCGCCCCACGCCTCTGCCTCTGATCCGAACTTCACCAGCCGAGTCTGGGCGGCTTTTGCAGACGCCAAGTGGATGGGTTTACGGATAGCGGATCGGAACGTCACAAACTCGGTCCAGGCCTCCAAATCCAAGCCTTCGACCAAGGGCATGAGAAGCGCTCGGAGCGCATCCGCGCGACGGGGGTTGGCGGGTTTGGGGGTACGGCGCCGCACGGGAAGGTGTACGCCGCAAGTGGCGGCGCTCTTTGGCGTCGGCGGTAGTGCGTGCGTGGGACTCGTCGCGCCTGTCAAAGGCTGCGAGAGCGATGATTGAGGTACAAGTGGTATGTTCGTATTGCGACGCCCAGGATCATCGGTGGTGGGCGGTCGCACAGTCCCCCGTGGGGGGGCTACCGAGCGGTGCGAGGTAGGGGGGTATATATTCTTCAGGTTGTGTTCTTCAAGTTGTATTCTTATATGGTCGGGCTGTCCGTGCACGGGCGCTCCGTGGTCGGGAAACCCGACCACGGAAAAGTCGACCCCGGGGGCGCCGTGGGGAACAGGGGTGAACGCGTTCTCCCACTTCCACTGGTTTTTCCGTCCTGTTATCGGGTCGACGCCAATGGGGCGTTTGCGCCGGCTCAAATAGGCGCCCGCTTCCAGTTCACGGGCAATCCGCAACCACCGCTCTTTCCCAAGCCCCATTTTTCGGCAGAGAACGGTGATAACAATTTGAAATCCGGCGTCCTGCGTGGATAACCAGGCCGCTACTGCCCGGGTATCCAAACTGAGACGTGGATCTTCCAACAACGCACGTGGGACGATGCCATACCGACTGCCGGGCGGCATAGATACGGAAAGCACCCCGCCACTATGAGTGTCTTGGATGGTCGTCATGCCGCTATCCCCCACCCAAAATCGCATTGCCGCGGGTCCACGAACCGCCGGCGCGGACGACGGATCGTTACACGACAAGACGCCTTGGGTGGCGGCGGCACGCGGGACACCAACATCAAGATGGGTGCGGCAAGAGCGTTACCTGATGACGTTTTCCGCTTACGGCCGGCACGACTTTTGGGAAGCGGCTCTGTGAGATCTTCGCCCGTGCGAACCTGGGAGGGTAGTAATCGCCGGACAAAACCTGTTGTCTTGAAGCGATCCAGCCGAGCGCGGGCATAGCGTATGGCCCGGTCGGTGCGTCCCAGCTCGGCCGCGATTCGCTTGATGGTGTAGCCCGAGGAAAGCCAAAGAAGGACCTGATAGTCTGCGCCGTCGTGAGGATATGTTTTTAACAGGCGGCCATACTCGGCGGTCTTCAAATCGTGGGCGGACAGCCGCCCAGCGCAGCGGTCGGTAATCGAGGCGGTATCCTCACCCAATCGCTCGCCACCATCGTAGCTATAGTCGTAATCCCCTCGGGCCCAACTCGGAGCCATATCCGCTAGTGTTTCGTTAGTGATCAGCCAGGAACGGGCGCAATCGGGGTCTGTGGTCTGGGTATGCATGATTAGACCCCCTTGCCAGAATTATTGCTAGAATTGCGGGGGCGGCCGATGCCGGGCTTGGGGTCGGTCAGATCATCAAGGAAATCGGCCAAGGCGGCCACAGGGATGACGCGACGGGTGCCCAACTTGACCGTTGGGGTCGGCCATGTACCCTGCGCGATACGGTTTCTAATGGTTTTGTGTGAGAGAGTGCAGGCATGGGCGGCGTCTGCAATAGAGACAAATGCCTGCCCAGGGAATAATCTGTTTAGTAATTCGAGATTTTTAGAAGTGCGGCAATTTTCCACGGCCCAGTCCTCGTTAGAGGACAGAACCGACCCAACGTTTCAACGCCAGATATCTACTCACTGGCAGTCGCCCGAGGCCCCCCGTTTCGCTTCCCCGCGTCCCGGACTCGCCCCTAAATAAGGCTACTCGTTGCTTATTTACTTGCACAGGCCCCGGTCGTCTGTCTGATACCTAGGGTTCTGATCCGCGCGGCTCTATCACCTGCCGCCCCGATTTTCCATACGAGTAAGTGCCGGAGCCCCCCTGGTCGCTTTGGGCGCGACTCCCGCCAGGGTTACTAGTGACTATACGCCACCCTCCAATAACTCGTCAAGCCATTGATTACTATTATATTTAGTATAGTAAATGGGTGGTATCGTATGCTATACAAATGGTTTTGTATCCTATACGACGCCGTTCTGAGTCTGTCCACCTCTTGTCCACCTGCGCATAAAAACAGAGGGATATTTAGGGATATGGAGGGGTAGAGGTTATGCACATATTCAATATGTTACGTCGTAAATGACTGATGTATAAAGCCGAGTTGTGCCCTTTCACGGCGGTAACAGGGGTTCGAATCCCCTTGGGGACGCCAATTAAAACAAGTACTTAGAGACGCCGCCTTCCCTTTTTGTCAGAATATGTCCACCTGAAAAAGGGG
>JAJYPQ010000101.1 GCA_021795255.1 Pseudomonadota bacterium | reverse complement strand
TTGGCTACCTATCGCCCGCACGTGCGGCCACAGACGGCTTTCGGCAAGGCCTTCGGGGCTGTCTCCCTAACTAATAAGTGGGACAAACTGATGAGTTATCTCCAGGACAATCGTCTCGATATCGACAACACAATCGAGAAGGCGCGTTCGGCAACGAGGCGCTGACCCTCCCCGTATACGAGACCCACGGCGCAGGCGCTGGCGTGGCTGTGATTGACGGTCTCACAGTCGATCGCAAGAAAGGTGCTTAACGGTTTCCCCACTGGATTGTCCGATATCCGGATAATGCAGGTTTACGGGCCCGCCAGGACAGAGCCGAGCTATATAAGGTTCGCAGCCTCGGTCCTTGAAGGTTAAAAATCCTCAATAATCGAGGTTCATAGGGGTTTGCGTCTCCCTATCATAAACAAAACCCAACCCGGATTCTGACTCATATGGGACACGGCTAGAGATGGTGAACAAGCGAAAGTCGGTTTATAATGTTCGAATGGATAGTCTGCCTTTGGCGCCCCCTGCCGCCTCGTCCGGCGAAGACCTGGATAACCTCTTGGAGGCCGATATCCAGCGTTTGGAGGCTATGGTTCCGCAGATGGCGGTCGCGGCTCAGGCGGCTCAAGCCGATGCGCATGCTCGGCTTGCGGCGCTCCATGCACGGATTGCGCAAGACATTGCGACCCTTCGGAAGAGTGAGGCGTGCGCCCCGTCCTCACGGTGATTGCCGGGCCTAATGGCTCCGGTAAGTCATTTTTGACCGCTATTCTCAGACGTCAGCCCTGGTTCTCCCGCACGCCTTTTCTGAACCCTGATGAGATCGCCGCCCGCCTCGGGGACCCCAGTAAGCTTGAGGTCATCCTTCAGGCGGCACGTGACGCGGAGGCTCAGCGAAAGCGTTGGTTAGTGGAGCGCCGCAGTTTTGCCTTCGAGACCGTCTTTTCCGCTCCTGACAAGGTCATATTTTTGCGACGTGCGCAGGACGCCGGTTATCGTATTCGGGTGTTTTTTTTGAGTACCGGCAACCCGGAAATCAACGCCGCTCGTGTCGCCCGTCGTGTTATGGCAGGCGGCCACGATGTGCCGATCACGAAAATCATTAGTCGTTATAGTAAGTCCCATGTTCAGGCCGCGCAGGTGGCCCCCTGGGTGGACCGCATGTATCTCTTCGAGAACGCCGTGGATGGCGAAACCCCCGTTTTATGTGCCTGGTCCGTCATAGGACAGTGGCAAGTGCAACAAAACAAGGCCATCCCCGTCTGGGCCACGCCGATTATTACGCACCCTTCCATGTCCCCGCAGCCGACCGGAGCCGAGAATCATCGAGGTTTCGGGTAGCCGGAGGCCGGACCGCGGTGATTCTCGGGCGCGAACAATGGGATGCCTGACCTGGCCCCGGTGTGAACCTGCAGATGATTTACGATACCGTGAAGAAGGTCTTATCGGAGTTCCAGACGAAGAGAAGCTGTGTGCCTCAAACACGAGAAGGCAGGACAGCTGCGTCCCATTGGAGATGGGCGTCACGTAAGGGGGTCTAGGGACGTTGGAGCCCCCTAGACCGGGGCCAAAAAACACCCTGCTCAGAGCGCAAAATGGCTGCCCGGCAATACCGAATCCGGAAAATGCCGCCGCTTCTCTTGCCATCGCGTAGATCCAAGGTGGCCTGGGACCGCGACAAGACCCAGCGCCTGGCGCCCGTGATCGCCAGGCTTGACCCGCTGAACATTCCTCAGACCTGCCGAAATGGGCGGTGCGGACTGGGTTTCGCGACAAACAGGGGCGTCAGGAAGAGCGCTGAAGTAATGTCAAGTCTAATAGGCATTCGGGGGGCGACAGGCTAGACTTGAGCTCGTTTCGCCCGTTTCGGTTTCCAAGGACCTCATTATGGAAGAGACGCTGGGGCAACAGATCAAGGCGCGGCGCAAGGCGGCGGGGATGACCCAAGCGGACCTTGCGGGGCGCGCTGGGATCTCGCGCGCCACCCTGATTGCGGTGGAGCAGGGCTCCATCACACAGACGGAGACCCTGCGTCGAGTGGGCGAGCCTTTGGGGTTGCGGTTGATTTTGAAGACAGCCGACACCCCTCCTGAGAAGGTCTCGGACCGTCCCAGCGTCCAGCCCGCGCATCGCGGGCAACGGTTTCCGACTATCTACGAATTGATGGCGGCCAATACGGGGCTGTTGCCGTGACCGACCCGTCCGCTCTGCGCGAGGAGCGGATTCCCGTCTTTTGTAACGACGTACCCATCGGGGAGTTGTGGCAAATTCATCACGTGGGACGCACGGAGTACGGTTTCCAATACCTCAAGTCGGTTCCTGAAGACCAGGTCGTGTCCTTGACCATGCCGGTGACCTCGGGGGACACCCCTGCCGACTATCGCGGCTTTGCGCAGGTCCCGCACCCCTTCCAGGTGTCTCTGCCTGAGGGCTGGGTCGTGCAGCACCTAGCCGAGCAATTTGGTAAGGGCCTGCGCCTGTCCGACCCCTTTTCCCTGCTGAAGCTAGTGGGGCGCGGACTGATCGGGCGGATCACGGTGGGGGGAGCGCGCCAAGAGGTGCCACTTGCGACCCCATTACGCGCCGCAATGCACGACAGTCCCTCCGCCACCTGGATAGAGCAGGTCCTCGTGCAATCGCGCGCCTCACAGTTTGGCTTGTCGGGCGTGATGCCCAAGATCCAGATCACCTTACCGCCGAATCGTCAACCCGGGACCCCGTGGCTATCCCATCAGATTCTCAAACTCGAATCGCCAGGATATCTCGGGGTCTGTCTAGCGGAGGATCTTGCCTTGCAGTCCGCGCGGCATTATGGGCTGAACACCGTACAAGCCCATCTGAATGCCGCAGGCGATATCTTGTCTGTGGAGCGGTTTGATCGAAAACCGGATGGCCGATTTCTGGGGTTTGAGGATGCCTGTGCCCTGACCGGATTCCCGTCCGCCTTGAAATATGAGGGGTGCCTGGAAAAACTCTTCATGATGGTCGAGCAATTCGTGAGCGAGGCGCATGTCGTCGAGGATAAACAGCGCTTACTAAAGCTATGCGTTTTAAACGACGTCCTGCGCAACGGGGATGCCCACCAGAAGAATTTTGGTCTCCTCTATGATTCCCTGGAAGAGGTACGCTTGGCCCCGGTCTACGATGTCCTAGACACAAGCCTCTTCCTCCCAGACGACATACCAGCCTTGACGGTGACCCAGTATTTTCCTGACGAGGCGCCACGGCACAAGCGCTGGCTGACCCCTAACGGCATTGATGCGCTGGTGGAGGTTGCGGATATGGTGGGGGTCCATGGCCCGCATTTGGTTCAGGAAGCGATCGAGGCCGTGGCCGACGCCTCGCGGGCCTATGGGGATCGCCTTCAGGAGGCGGGTGTGTGCGACGCGCAGCGTGTAGCCTGGGCACAGACCATGCTGGGCAAGACCGACGCAAGACTGCGCGCTCTGGCGCCCCCCGCCACGGCTCGGCCGCGCTAGGTAAGTTCCTCAACACCTTCCAGGCCCTCGCAGCGTCCGCGACGCGCCAAGCCGTGCTCGTCTCCGGCCCGGCCCGCTCGCAAGGACGGGTCCCAGATGGCGCGATGAATGCCGCGTATCTCGCGGCGGTGGCCGAATAAGCTTTCGCGGGATCACGACCTCGACCCACCTCGCGCGTGAGTGTTCGCGCCCGAGCGCTTCTTGCCGAACCCGTGGTTCGCGGGCTTCGTTAT
This sequence comes from Pseudomonadota bacterium, assembly GCA_021795255.1. The sequence continues at coordinate 7,098 of JAJYPQ010000101.1, read as the reverse complement.
CCCCGGACTGCGACCCTTGCTACTCCTGGCACCTGGGGCACTCCATCGTCCACGGCGCCTCCTCACCAAACGCCTAGTGGGCATCGGACTTGTCACACGCTCGGACTTGTCGGTATGGTGGGCCATGCACGCGCCGCTTGAAGCCCCCATCTAGGACTCGCGCCATGGCCGCCACACCGCATGATGTCGCCGCCCGCCTCGACCGACTCCCCTGGTCGCCGTTCCATAGGCGCATGGTGTTCGCACTCGGTATTGCCTGGATTCTCGATGGGCTCGAGGTGACACTCGTAGGCTCGCTTGCGCCGATCCTGAGGCGCCCTCAAACCCTGGGGCTTTCAGCGCAAGGGGTCGGGCTTGTCGCCAGCAGCTATCTTCTGGGCGCCGTCCTCGGCAGCCTGCTTTTTGGTTATCTCGCGGATCGTTCCGGCCGCAAACGACTCTTTACGGTGACGCTGCTGCTCTATATCACGGCCACCGCGGCCTCCGGTCTTGCGTGGAATATCGTAAGCCTCGCCCTGTGCCGCTTCTTAACGGGTGCCGGCATCGGCGGGGAATATAGTGCCATCAACTCCGCCATTCAGGAGCTCGTGCCGGCAGGGCGCCGCGGGCGCATCGACATCGTGATCAACGGCAGCTTTTGGCTGGGGGCTGCAGGTGCTGCGGGCCTCAGTCTCCTGCTGCTCAATCCCGCTTGGCTACCCCTTTTTATGGGCTGGCGCCTGGCCTTTGGGGCGGGCGCGGCTCTTGGCCTGATCGCCCTTGCGTTGCGTTCGCGGATCCCCGAAAGCCCACGCTGGCTCGTGGGTCGGGGGCGCGAGCCCGAGGCTTTGGCTATCGTCTGCGCCCTCGAACGGGCGGTGTATCAGAGCCTAGGAAAAGAGCCGCCTGAGGAGCCAAGCCCGAAGGCGCCAGACGCCCGGGCCCGGTTTGTGCTCAAGTTCACGAGCGCTCTGCGTATCGTGTGGACGCGTTACCCGCAACGCGCCGTCCTCGGCACCACCCTTATGGCGTCTCAGGCCTTTTTCTATAACGCGTTTTTCTTTACCTATGGCCTGGTACTGGTCCGCTTCTACCATGTGTCGGCACCAATCGTCGGGCTCTATATCCTGCCCTTTGCCCTGAGCAACTTTTTGGGGGCCGCTTTTTTGGCGCGATTTTTCGATACCGTCGGTCGGCGCCCGATGATGATCGGCACCTACGCGCTTTCCGGGCTTTTGATGATAGTCAGCGCCCTGCTTTTTCGTGACCACGCCCTGACTGTCATCGCCCAGACCGGCGCCTGGGCGGGCATATTCTTCTTCGCCTCAGCTGGCGCAAGCGGCGCCTACCTCACTGTGAGCGAAAGCTTCCCGGTCGAGATCCGGGCGAGCGCCATCGCGCTGTTTTACGCCTTAGGGACTGCCATAGGCGGGGTCCTCGCGCCGACTGTGTTCGCTGCCCTGATCGCCACAGGATCACGCGGACAAGTCTTCGCGGGCTACCTTCTGGGCGCCGGTTTGATGTTACTCGGGGCGCTCGCCGAGTGGCTTTTTGGGATTGCGGCCGAAGGCCTGCCGCTCGAGGCGCTGTCCGCCCCTTTGTCTCAGCCCCCCGAGGACGCGGCCTCCCAAAAGGCTCGCTCCGTACTCCCGGGTGCGGGCCGCAATCACACCCCTTAGAACCTTCCAGTCCGGAAGACGACCCCCTCCGCTTGGCACCCCTTCGGTAAAGAGAGGGGCCACGGCGCGCCTGAAATACGCTATCAAGGGGTAACACATCCCGGAGGCGCCGATCATGAACGACCACTTTGGTTTCACTGACAACGGCTTGGCGATCCGTATCCTGGAGACCCCCGAAGACCATCTCAAGGCCTTCCGACTGCGCCATGCGATCTACTGCCAGGCCCTCGGCTGGGTAAAAGGACGGCCCGATGGCCAGGAATGCGACGACTACGAAACGGGCTCGACATCGATTGGGGCCTTTACCGAGGACAACGGGCTAGTCGGGGTCGTGCGCCTCATCCCCTCCGACCGTCCGTTTATGCTGGAACGGGAGTTCGTGGCGCTGGTCGGTGCGGATCACAACATCAAAAAAGGGGCCGATACCGTGGAGGTCACACGGCTTGCTACGCGCCGGGGATCACGATCGCCGCGTTCGTCGCTGCCAATCTCTTGTCTCCTCTACAAGGCCATCTATCACTGGTCTTGCCGTAACGGCATTCGCTTTCTCTATCTCGTGGTCGAAACAGCTTATCTGCGGACCCTGCGGCAATGGGGCTTTGCGTGTTCGCCGGTGGGTCCAGCGCGGATTCTCGGGTGCGGCGAGCCGTGCGTGGCGGCCCTCCTGGACTGGCATGCCTTTCGCGCTCAGGCGCAGGTGCGGCCCTCGTTGTTTACGAACTGGCTCATGGAGAGTCAGAAAACAAACCAAGGGCCGCCGCCTGCGCTACCGCCTGAACACGGTTACGAGCCTTCAACTTGCGCATGACGTTGCGAAAGTGGAACACCACGGTGCGCTCGCTAATGCCCACAATCCGCGCGATTTCCCATGTGGTCTTGCCAAGACCCGCCCACTGTAAGACCTCGCGCTCCCGTGCCGTCAAGGGCAGGGGCGCGCGCGGTGGACAGCCTGCGACCCGCACCAAGATACTGTGCAGCGCAGGTGTCAGGTATTCGAGCATGGTCTGGTAACGGGGCTCGTGCACGAGGTCCTCACCGACAAACGACAGCACGCTGCCCGCGCGCGGCCCGCCACAGGCCATGCCCAGCGTAATGCCGTCCCTTAATCCGAAGCCCCCGGAGATTTCAATAAACTGGCGTTCCTCCCAGGAGCTGACATTTTGATAGGTGTGCGACCAAACCTGTGGGGCATAGTGGGCAAAGTGGATGCGTAACACCGGATCGACACGGTCATAACGATGGTGCCGGTAAAGGGCCAGCCATTCCGCGGGCCAATCGACGGCCAGAAGCGCCTGCACCTCGAGAGCCCCGATTCGGGCATCGAGCCGGACCAGGGCGCACAAGGCGGCATCGACCGGGACTATGGCCTTGAGTGCGTGCAGAACCTCCTGTCCCGCGTCCAGACTCGCGGCCCTTCCGGCTTGGTAGGAGAGCAAGGCGAGCGCCAGCATATCGCGTTTCGAAAGGCGCGCGAGTCCACCGTGCATGCGGGCCATCTCATCAGACGCAGGCGCTAAGGTCATACGTTCGAAGACCCGTAGGTTCGTGACCATGCACATTACCACCTCTCTCGCAGGACCTTCAATCGCGGCGGAAATCGGCCTTACGATCCTCGATATGATGGCCATGGGCCCGAGAGAGGCGCCTCGGTACGGGCTTTGGCGCAAGTGCTGGGAAAACGGCGACAGGCGAGGGTCCAACAGAATTCGAAACGACCGGGGCGCTACCAGGGGCGCCCGCCATCGGTCGTTTTCCTTCAGGAGATGAGGGGCGGGCTCTAGGAGATCGTAGGCCCCTTGCCACTGCCGAAGGGTCGCCAGGAGGCACGGGTCAGGACCTCGTGGAGTGTAGGAGCCAGACGGTCGAGGGTAGCGACAAGGCCTGCGCTGAATCGGCGTTCAAACGCTTAAAGCCAGAACTCATCTTTCACGAGCTATAGACCACCCGCGCGACGCAAAGACTTGCGATTTTCGAATCCTGTGAAGTGTTCTACAATTGGCTGTGGTTCCATCGATCGGGGTTCCATGACCTCCCGCCGTCTGCGGCTAACGGTCTCGAGACGTAAGGCGTGCACGACACGGGGCACGGTCACCACCACCATCCCTCACTACTCTGGACACTTATGGACAAAATGACACGATCCCTGGCCCGACCGGCACGACGTAAGGTCGGCCAAGCCCTGGCCGCGGTGGCGCTGGTCGCTTGCGCTGTGACCCTCAGTGCCCCTACGGCCTCGGCCAATATCAACCACGACGCCCGCCATGTCGGGCATAGCGTGGGTCAGGCGGCGCACGATATCGGACACAAGTTCAAGCACGCCGGCCTTGCGGTTGGGCATGAGGCAAAGAAGGTGGGGCTTGCGATCGGTCACGCGGCCAAGGCCGGTGGACTCGCGTTCTGGCATGCCGTGAAGGGCCATTGATAGCGGGCCGCCCCAAGCGGAGCGCAGACCCTAAGCCCTAAGCCCCGCGAGCTAGGGTTTAGAGCGGCTCGGAAGTGCCTGGTGCGACGTCCAAGACCAGTTGCCCGTCGCTGAGATAGGGGAGCACGACCCGCGTTGCCGCGCCTTGGGCGATGGCCTGCAAAAGCGGCAAGCAGCGCGCGGCCGGGTTCGCGGTCCGCAGGGCCTCGAGATCGGATGCCAAAAGCCCGGTCTCGCTCTGGTCGCGCGGCTGCCATTCCCATTCTACAGAGACGCAAGGACCGCTCGGGCGTTCGCGAGAGACCGCCACCGCCACCGCAAATGGGACGGTCACGTGCCGCACGCGAGCTAAGGCCGGGGGTGGGGGCAAATCATAGGCCACCAACAGACAGGGGGGGCCCAAGCGAGCACTCATCAAGGCCTCGAGCAGACCGGCGGCAAAGCTATCGTCGTAGGCGGATAGACTCGTACTGGGGGCGCGCGATTGCATGGCTATCCCCCAGTAGCCGGCGACCGCGTTATGGACCGAGTTATGAAATAAGGTCGGCGATAAGGCGATCGGCGAACGCGCTAGCGCCCGACAGTTCTTATCGAGGATATCAAGATCTCCGCTGCCGGAACTGAAGACCGTGGAGACCTCGGTCGCCGTCCAGCCCGCCGCGCTCAAAGCCTGATAGCCGACATCAAGCGCGTAGCGCGCGGGCAGCGGGCAGCGCCGCGCCTCATTGGCGGCCAGACCCCGCGCCTCGGGGGCGTGCACCACCGCCGGCTGGTAGGCGCGCTCGCCGCGCAAAATAGCAAACCCCTCGTCGCGGTTCGCAAGGCCGGGCCCCAGGAGCCCCACTCCGGCCATAAAAGCCCTCACGAGCCACCCTCCAGGGCTAGACTACAATTGCTACCGCCAAACCCAAAGGTGTTGATCAGAACCCGGCGCACGGGACTTAAGCGGCCCTGAAGGACCAAGGCCGATTGGAGGGCCGGGTCGCGCGCCACGGTGTTGGTGGTACCGGGTATAAATCCCGCTCTCATAGCCAATCCCACGATCGCCACCGCGCACGCCCCGGCCGCGCCTAGGGTGTGCCCAGTCGCGCCCTTGGTCGAACTGACTGGGGTCGCGCGCCCACCGATCTTTATGATCGCAAGATCCTCAGCGGCATCATTCGCGATCGTTCCCGTGCCATGGAGATGAATATAATCGAGATCAGACGCGCGCCAGCCCGCGTCCCCCAACGCTGCGGCCATCGCCTCCCAGGCCCCCAAGGCCTCGGGATGGGGGGCCGTCATATGATAGGCATCGGCGCTATCTCCGATACCCGCAAGGCGCATGGATCCCTCATCGTCAAGCACCCCAGGCGCTGCCAAGATCGCAAAACCCGCGGCCTCGCCGATCGCAATACCATCACGATCGGCGCTAAAGGGTCGCGGGCTTCTCGGCGCCAAAAGACCAAGGGACTGGAAGCCATAAAGCGTCGTGTCGCAGAGGCTATCGACACCGCCTACGACAACCGCCCGGCACACTCCGGTACGGATCAGTCGGGCGCCCGTGGCAAAGGCCTTGGCGCTCGAAGAACAGGCGGTCGAAATGACGAACGCCGGTCCCTTCACACCTAAGTAACGGCGCGTAAAATCGGCGCAGGCAAAGACATTGTGCGTTTCCCGATACGGGAAGGTCGCAGGCAAGGCATTGGCGATGGCGAACGCCGGGTCACGATAGGCGGCTTCGGTCGAAGCGATACCCGAGGTACTGGTCCCGACCACCACGCCAATCCGCCCCGCTCCCCACTTCCCCGCCAGTCGCCCCACCGCCTCCGCAAACCCGTCGGTCTCGAGCGCCAGCGCCGCCAGCCTATGATTGCGGCAGTCGTAGCGCGCCAAGGTCTTCGGCAAGACCACGTCGTCTACGCCAGACACCCGCCCTACCGCACAAACCAATCCGCTCGCTGTCGTGTGCGGCGCAAGCCCAGACTCCCCCCGCGCGAGCTTCGCAAAAGTCGCATCGAGCCCGCGCCCCAGGGCGCTCACCAAGGTCAAGGGGCCGATTTCAAAAACACCATCGCCGCCCATCAAGCCGGCGGCCCCCGAGTCTCGTCGGGACGCGACCAGGCGGCGGTAAAGATCAGCGCCAAGAACGCGCCTACGCTCACCGTCAGTCCCACGGATTGAAGCAGCGGCACCTGCGCAAACGCCATCACGCCAAAACCGGTCATAGTGGTCGCCGCACACACCCACGGGGCGACCGCACGCCGTCCTTGAATCAGGCCGTTGTCACCCAGAAAGAGCGCGTAACCCATACCTAAGCCGATAATGAGAAGCAGGGCTACGACATTCAAAAGCGTAAGCCCAGGCCCCGTGAGCACCAAAAACGCACACGTCACGAGGACTGCAGCGCCCATAGGAAGCAGCAGCCGCAGGGTGCCGACCGCCGACCGCAAGCCCCAGGCGATCACGAGCGCCATAAAAAGCGCCGCCCACGCTGAATGCCGCAGCAAGGCATCGCGATACCGCGCCAAAAGATTCCCGACCGCGCGCTTAACCACCACGAAGTGCACATCTTTCACGCCACTATGCGCAAGGGCCGGGGCGATCAAGGCCGGTTTGCGGACCCCCGTCAGGTGTACAAAGCCTACGCTGTGACCATGGATGGTCGTCAAAAGCGCCGCGATCCGGGTGCGAATGGCCGGGGGTAGGGCCGCATACCTCAGAGGTTGAGCGACGCGGGCGGCCTGCACCGCGCTCACAAACGGCCGCAACGATCGGAGCCGAAACGGAAGACCGCGACTTGCGGCCCGCAGCCGCGCCCGAAGGACCGCTCTTGGCGGTAGGGCTTGCTGACGCCGTCGCTGGACGGCGACACTCGGGAGATAGCGTTCCGCAAAATCAAAACCGGTCAGTGCGCCGGCCTTGCGTAAACCCACGAGGGTCGGCATGAGGGCCGCTTGGCGCGCCAAGACCATTTGGCGATCCGCTCCTACGATCACCAACAAAGATGACAAACCGGGGACACCGAACTCGCGGGCC
>JAJYPQ010000100.1 GCA_021795255.1 Pseudomonadota bacterium | reverse complement strand
CGAGGCGACGAAGACGCCCTGTTCGTGGCTCAGCGATTGGCCGCGCAGCCACATGGCGAGCCAGTCGGGCACGGCCGCGGCGGGCATCGGGCGGGCAATCACATAACCTTGCGCGAGATCGCAGTTTTGGGCCTTTAGCCACTCCCATTGGGCCATGGTCTCCACGCCTTCGGCGAGCACCGGCCGTCCCAATTGATGGGCCATGTGGATGACGCCTTCGACGATCGCGCGGTGCTGCGGGTCGTCGGGGAGCGGGGCGATAAAGCCGCGATCGATTTTGATAAGCGCGGTAGGCAGGTCGGTCAGATAGCTAAGCGAGGCCTGTCCGGTGCCGAAATCATCGATGGCAAACTGCAGCCCCCGTTGACACCAGGCGTCCAGGGTCCGGCGGGCGTGCTCGGGATCGGCAAAGGCGGCGCGTTCGGTGATCTCAAGGGTGATGTGATCGGTCGCCGTACCGCTCGCACGCAATACCTCACAGACGCGATGATGGATGTCGGGATCCTGGAACTGGCTGGGTGACAGGTTGACGGCGATCTGCAGCGTGAGGCCCTGATCCATCCAAAGCTTTTGCTGCCGGCATGCCTCCTTAAGCACCCACTCGCCAAGCGGTATGATAAGACCGGATTCCTCGGCGATCGGTACGAAGACCTCCGGCGATTGCGGCTGTTCCTCGGGATCGCGCCAACGCAGTAGGGCCTCTACGCCCGCCACGCGTCCCGTGGCAAGTTCGATCTGCGGTTGATAATGGAGCACAAAGCAGTCTTCCGCAAGCGCCTTGCGTAGACGTTTCTGAAGGGATTGACGATCGCGCGTGGCGCGGTCCAAGGACGGCTCAAACAGCGACCAGCGGTCGCGCCCTTGGCGTTTGGCCTCATACATGGCAAGGTCGGCGTGACGCAAAAGTGTCTGAGGGTCGCTTTCATCGAACGGGTAGATCGTAAGGCCGATGCTGGCCTGGGTCGAGACCTGGTCTGTGCCGATGCGTATCGGGGCGCGCATCGCCGTAAGTAGCCGCGCGATCACATTTTCGATGTCTGACATGCGCGTGGCGTCGCGCAGGATGACGGCAAACTCGTCGCCGCTCAATCGTGCCACGATATCGCCGGTGCGCGCGGTTTGGCGCAGGCGGGCTGTGACCTCCAGCAGCAATCGGTCACCCGCGGCATGGCCAAGCGAATCGTTGATATCTTTAAACCGGTCGAGGTCTAGAAACAGCACGGCCTGCAAGGCATTCATGTGCGCCGCTCCCTCGGCAATCTCGGTCAGCAGGCGCACAAAAAAGGCGCGATTGGGGAGGCCCGTGAGCTCATCGTAATGGGCAAGCGTGCGCAGACGGGTCTGGGCGGCGTCAAGCTCGCAGGCCGAACCTATGTCCCAGGATAGCCGCGCGAGCCATTCCTTGGCTTCGTCCGACAACGCCTCGGGGACGAGCGGACGGTAGGCGATGGTGCCGTAATGGAGGCCATTGTGGGCGAGAGGGTAGACGATGCGGTAGGGGGGGTCTGCGGGCGCAAGCGCAAGCGTGAGCGCGCTTTGCGCGTCGAGATGCAAGCGCCCCCCTTGGGCCACGCTAAGCGGTGCCCCGGAATTGCTGATGCGTGCCATCGCGATCCAAAGAAGGTCGAGGTGTTCGGCGATACTATCAAGGATTGCGCCCAAGGCCTTGTCCGGGCTCTCGCCGCGCAGCGAGGCATCGGTCAGACGGTCGCGTAGCTGGCGCGCCAGCGCCTCGCGTTTCTGGGCCGTGACATCGCGACCGATCAGCAGCGAACCGCCGCCGACCGTGTCTGGCAGCGAGCAGTGTAATAAATCGAGCACGCGCGGCGTGGCATGGGTGCGGCGCAACAGAATCTCCTCGCGCGCCGTACCCTCCGGGGCGCGCATGAAAAGGCCCAGGCTCTGGCGGGTCTGGGTATCGGGCAGCTGTTGCAGGAGGCGATGCGGCTCGACGTGGATCAAATCCTCGCGGTTCATTCCAAACGCCTCCAGGGTGGCGCCATTCGCGAGCTGCCAGCGGCCCTCGGCATCGAGCAGGCCGATGAGATCGGGCGAGGTCTCGAGCAGGCTGTGTACCGCCGCCTCGCGGCGCTTGGATCGCCGCAATAGGCCGTGGAGCCGAAAGTCGCGCAGAATGCGTTCGCGGACGGCGGTGCCGTTGAGTCGCGCGATCTTGGTGGCGAAGGCCTGCAGGACCACCACCGCAAGCGCCATGGAGACGCCGAGAAAGGGATCACTGCGGCCGGCGTATTCCCGCCAAGCCAGCGCCAGCACCGGGGGAATGGAAAATGCTTCATAGCCACCGGGCAGTACGCTCAGAAATGGGACGGGGCCTGCAGTCAGTCCGGTCACGATGGCCACGAGAAACGGCGGATTGATGCCGTCGTGGGGATAGGGCACCGCGAGGATCAAAAGCGCCCACAAAAGGCCATCCAGGAGGAGGTGGGCCACAAGCCGTCTGTGGCGCGCCCTGGCATCGAGTCCGTGGCCGGGCTGCGTCAAGCGGACCGGGAAAAATCGCAGGATGCCGTTGATCGCAAGCCCGATCCACCAGAGGGTCTTTTCCAGCGTCCCCACGGAGCGCGCAAAGAGCAGCAGACAGGTTGTGGCCACAACGAGGTTGGCCAACACCTGCCAGCCGTAATTACGGCTAAAGAGGCGCAATTGTTCGGTAAGGAGCGCAGTCCGCAAAGGCGGGCCGAGGTCCGTTCCTGGGCCCCTTTGCGGGCGCGGCGCTTTTGACTCGCGCGCTCCGGCCCCCGCTTGGCGGTAACGATCCATGATTTTTTTCGTTATGATTCCCGCCTCGTCAGCCGATTTGCCGCAGGCGCCGCCAAAGAGGTAAGCGGCCTTCCTGCAGCGATTGTGGCGTATTTTGGTGTTTCGGAAAAGCCTTTAAGGCTTTGCAGGTGGCGGCGCAGGGGCTGATCGGATGGCGATCCCGTGGCGCCACCGCAGCCGGCGGCGCGATCAGGGGGCCTGGATGTGGGGGCTTAGAAGGGTATGGCCGGCGCTACCCAGGGCAATGACCCCAAGGAGGATGATGAGGGTCGCCGAGATGCGGTTAATGAGGATGAGGGTGCGCGATTCCAGGTGGGTATGAAGGCGCGCGGTCACGAGGCTTAGCGTGATCCACCACAAAAGACAACCGGAAAAGATCCCGGCAACCAATGACAGCAGGCGCGGCAGGCTCGAGTGGTCCAGCTGCAGGGTTGTGAACACTACGATGAAAAACAGGATCGTGAGGGGGTTTGCGAGCGTAAGCAGGACCGATGACACGAAGGTCCAGACTACCCCCGGCCCCCCATAGCGATGCGCGTGGGCCTGCCGTCGCGGCCGAAAGAAGAATGCGCGGCCGCCAAACCAGAGGCAGAGGATGCCTGCCCCAAGATGAATCCAGAAGCGCGCGCTGGCAAGGAAATTCGACACCACGCTCAAGCTCAATCCCGCAAGCCCGGCATAAAAGGCATCGGCGGTGGCAGCTCCCGCGCCGCTCAACATCCCGGCGAGGCGCCCATGCGCCAAGGTCCTTTGAATAGTGAGCAGGCCGACGGGTCCGATGGGCGCGGATGTGATGATGCCGACGATAAGCCCTAAAAAAAACGGTTCCACGCCACTCCTCGGCCTTGCCGCTCGGTCGCGCGCGGCCCGGCCGGCGGATCGCCATCGATTGTCATGAATGGGCCGTGGCCCCCTTGGCAGGCCTGGCGGTCTGCCGGGCGCTATCGTAAAACGGCTGGGCGGGAAAGGCCAGAAGAACGAATCCGGATGAGGGTTTGGGCCACGAGCCCTGGGGCCTGTGCCAGGCGTTTGGCAGACGACTAAAGACGCACGCCGCGGCTGCATAAACTGTAAGCTCCAAGGGCCGACGCGCGCCTGCTTGTCAAGATAGCCGCGTGGCAGACGGCGGTGTACAGTCCGCGTGTGGCCCGCATGGCCATTTCCGAATGGTGCATCATGGCAAGGCCCGACCCTCAACTGCTTTTGACCTGGACGGTAGTGGCGCGTATGGGCAGCATCAATGCCGCCGCCGATACCTTGGGTCTTACGCAGCCTGCGGTCTCGAATCAGCTGCGACGGCTTCAGGAGTGGTTGGGCGAGCCGCTTTATCGTCGCCATGGGCGGGGTGTGACTCCGACCGCCTTGGGTAAGCGCATGCTGCGCATCGCATCCCAGATCGAGGCGGCGCTCACCGATGCCGAGGCGCTACGGACCGACGTCCAGGGCCTTATGCAGGGGAGCTTGCTGCTGTCGGCGAGCCAGACCAACGCCGAGTTCCTGTTGCTGCGGGCGATGGCGGCCTTTCAGAAGCGCTACCCGATGATCACCGTGCGTTTACAGTCCGCGAATTCCGAAGAGGCGCGCCGCCGCGTCGACGTCGCAGACCTCGCGTTCGTCGAGGACGCGGTGCTTGCCGAGTCAGTCCCCGGACTTAAAGGCAAGACCTTGATTGAGACCGATATCCGCATTCTTTTGAACGCCGACCATCCCTTGGCGCAAAGGCCGCCGGACGAACCGGTGGCGCTTCATGAACTGGCGGGTGTGTCGGTGGTATGGCGGGAACCTGGTTCCGGCACCCGTGACCGTGTCGAGGTCGCTTTTCGACAGGCCGGCCTAGAGCCCGAGATCCGCTACGAATTTAGCGCCGGTGCGGCCGTGCGCGAGGCGGTTCGCTGCGGGCTTGGTGTGGGCTTTGTGTCGGCGTTATCGGCCACGCCCGCGGATTTGTGCACGCGGCCGGTCTCACCGCGTATCGTGCAGACACTTTCTGTGATCTACCAAGGGCCGCTCAGTCGCCCCGGCGAGGCGTTTCTTGGAGTCCTCGAAGATATGATGCGCGATGGAGTCTACGCCGCCCCGCGTAGCGTCGGCCCCTGATCTGGCCACACCTAGCGGGCCGAGGCGTGGATTTAGCGTGGAGGGTGCAAGGCAGTACAATGGCGTGGGATAAGGGGGTGGCAGTCTGATGGTCGACGCGATTGACGCGCAGGGGTGGCTTCACGGGGCACAGCGCAAGGCCTCGCCCAATTGCGATGCCCGTCCATGCGGCATGGCCGCGGAAGTCATCATCATTCACGCCATCAGCCTACCGGAGGGCCACTATGGCGGGACGGATGTGGAGCAGCTCTTCATGAATACCCTGGATGTGGGGACACAGCGCTATCCTGATCTTCGCGGCCTGCGGGTCTCGGCGCATGTTTTTATTCGGCGTAACGGGGAGGTTGTGCAATTCGTATCCTTTGAGGATCGGGCGTGGCATGCCGGTGTATCGCGATGCGAAGGACGTGAGCGCGTCAATGATTTTTCGGTGGGTATAGAGCTCGAGGGTACGGATCACGAATCCTTCGAGGATGCGCAGTATCAGTCTTTGCAGGCGGTGTCGAAGGCGCTCATGAGGCGTTATCCGGCGATTGGCGCCCATCGGCTCTACGGTCACTCGGAGATCGCTCCCGGGCGCAAGACCGATCCCGGACCGTATTTCGACTGGGCCCGGTATCGCAATGCGCTTTGTTCGGCGGGTGTGGGGTTATCGGGGAAGGAGGGCTAGGGCGATGGCAATCACGTTGATCATTATACTGTTCGCAGTCGCGCTCGATCGCTTTTTCCCGGATCGTGGTCGGGCTCCACCGTTTCTGTGGTATGAGGACTGGGCGCGCAGCGTAGAGCAGCGGTTTAACGCGGGGACCCGTGGCCAGGGCTTGGCCGCGGTACTCGTAGTGGCGGGTCCGGTGATACTCGGGGTGGCGCTGATTCGCTATATCCTGAGCCATATCAGTTACGTTCTGGTCTATATTTTCGACATCCTGGTCCTCTATCTGTGTCTCGACCTGTATCGCCTGACACGCCAGGCGGTGGAGATCTCGGAGTCGCTGGAATCGGGTGATGTGCTTATGGCGGCGACCCATCTTGAGGCGATGACCGGCAAGACCACCGCCGATGTCACCGAATCATCCATCGCCCAGACCACGGTCGAGGCGGTCTTAAAGCACGCCAATACCGCCGTCATGGCTCCGCTATTCTGGTTCATTCTCTTTGGCCCGGTGGCGGTCGTCTTGCAGCGGCTGACCGCTTTGCTCGATCGCCTATGGGGTCACCGCAGTGCCCAGTTCGCGGAATTCGGATGGGCGGCGGCGCGTCTGAACGACCTGCTTGGATGGGTGCCGGCACGCATCACGGCGCTTAGCTATGGCATTATGGGCAGTTTCGAGGACGCCTTGCACTGCTGGCGGCGACAGGCCGGCATGTGGTCTGATATCAATAGCGGCCCGTTGCTCGCGTCGGGTTTTGGGGCCATGCACATGAGTGCGTGCGAGGAGCCCGAGGAAGAGGATACGCCGGGGTTGCCGGCGGTGCGCGGCATTGTCGTCAATGCCGCCGATATCCGCCGCGCCGTAGCGCTGCTTTGGCGCGTGTTGCTGTTCTGGCTTGCGGTGGCGCTGCTGATGGCCGGGGCCCGCCTGTTCGGCGTATTTGGCTGAGCGTACGTACGCCGATGAGACCGCCTGGGATCATGGCCGATCAGGGAGCTATGCAAACAAGGCCTCACGTGAGGGGTCGGAGCGCAAGATCTCCCAACCACGTTCCTCGGCGGCCGCGAGCAAAGTCGCGTCCGGGTCCACGGCGACCGGCCGCGATACCGCCTCGAGGAGCGGTAGGTCGTTGTGCGAGTCGCTATAAAACACGCTGTCTGTGAATGTCAGCCCATGGTCGGTCATCCACGACCGCACGCGTGTCACCTTGCCCTCGCGAAAGCAGGGCACCCCGTGCGGGCGACCGGTAAAACGTCCGTCGCGTTGCTCGGCGACCGTCGCGATGAGATGCGGGATACCAAGGAGCTCGGCTATGGGCGCGGTCACAAAGTCGTTAGTCGCGGTGACGAGAGCAAGCGTCGCTCCCTTGGCACGATAACGCTGGAGCAGCGGGGCCACCCACGGTTTGATCATCGGCCGCACGCATTCCTCGAGGAAACGCGCGCGCCATGTCAGCAGCTGCGGGCGCGGGAGGCGACATAATGGCTCGAGGGCAAAGGCCAGGAATTCAGCGATGTCGAGTGTGCCGGCTTTGTAGTCCTCGTAGAATCGGGTATTGGCGTGCTCGTAGCGTGCGCGGTCCACGGCCCCGGCGCCGATCAGAAACTGTCCCCAGGCATAATCGCTGTCACCGGCGAGCAGGGTATTGTCCAAATCAAACAGTGCGAGCGCCAATTTCCCCCCAACATTGCCGTAGCCGGCCGATTCTGTAAAAATGAAGCCTATTCTAACTAGCTAATGCCTTGTTGTATATGATAGATCACGAAGGATATCGCCCCAACGTCGGCATTATTCTGACCAATGCCGAGGGCCAGGTGTTTTGGGCGCGCCGCTGCCGCTGCGACGGCTGGCAGTTTCCCCAGGGGGGTATACAGCGCGAGGAGAGCGCTGAGGAGGCCTTGTTTCGCGAGCTGTACGAGGAGGTGGGGCTCGCGCGCGGACAGGTCGAGGTCTGCGGGCGGACACGCGGCTGGCTACGCTACGATCTGCCGCGTGCCTATCAGCGCCCCAGTGGACCGCGGCGGTTTCGGGGACAAAAACAGGTATGGTTCCTGTTGCGGCTTACTGGTAGCGACGCCGACGTCAGGCTCGATCTGTCGGCGTCCCCGGAGTTCGATGCCTGGCGGTGGGTGGAGTATTGGAGCCCGATCGATACCATCGTAGCCTTCAAGCGTAAGGTGTATGAGACCGCTTTGACCGAGCTCGCCCCTTTGCTCAAGCGTTGATGGACCTATTGCTCGAGTGGCCAAACCGCGAAGTCTGGCTCGTCGAAGGCGGGCCGCCGGCGGTCTATTATCTCGTGGACCGCGCCGCAGGTGGTGTGCTCATAAATGCCCCGCCGTTTAGTCGCACAACCCACGAGGCGCTTTGTCGGCATGCTGAGCCCCGCTATCTGTTTTTGCCGAGCCGGTTGGGGGCGCAAAGCCTGGCGCCATGGCAGGCGGCGGGCGTTCGCGTGCTTGTGTCTGCGCAAGAAGAAGGGGTGGCCGACGCGGATCTGCGGGTCGGTGCCGAGCATAAGTTGACGAGGACCATCGATTTTCTGCCGCTCCCCGGCCGTACCCGCGGGACCTGCGCCCTGCGCCTGAAGAATCTGCCCGGAGCCCTGTTTGTGGGGCCGGCCCTGGCTTTTGGCGACTCAGAATGGCCGGAATTGATACCGGCCCCAGACGACTACTCGTACGAAAGCCGCCTCATCGGGACGGTGGGGCTCGGAAACGAAATATTCGAATACCTTTTCACGGACACGTTTGTGCTTAACCATAGCCGTTTCGGACCCGGTGCCCGCGACGCCTTGCGTGTCCATATCGAACAGTTATTGGCCTAACCTCACAAAGGCGACCTTAAGGCGGCTCTTATTTAGCCCCCATGCACTAGCCGTTATCATGAATGGCTCCCGCCAAGCTTAGATGGCTATGGCGATGGCGAAAGTTTCGCGCGTCAACGCACAAGCTACTGTCGCTTAGCCCATACAGACCGCTTTGGTAAGGACACAGGCGCGCGGCTTGATAGGGGCGCGCGGGTCGACTGCGGTTTTATCCCGGCACTCGAATAAAGAGCAAAGCTGTGCGACGGCAAAGCGAAGTCAGGCGGTATTGAACTTGCGTATATCACAGTAATCGACCGTCGTTAAGAGCCGCTTGGGCCGAGACGCAAAAAAGTTGCGAATGAAAAAAAAGACAACCCACGCCGCAGTGGGCAGGTCAACGGGTCAAGGCTTTATTCTGAAACTCCCGCAGAGTAATCTTTGGCCCACCATGGGATACCAAGACCGGGACTGGTACAAAGACGCACAGCGTGATAAGCCGCCCGTCACAGGTAAGCCACCTACGTTTAAGCGTAAGACCCCCGTGCTCTCTTACATCCTGCTCTGGATTGTGATTGGCCTTACCTTTTACGGACTGGTCACGACATTCGTTCCGGGGATGGGAAGGCCGCAGGTTCAGAGGGTCCAGGTTCTGCATGATGGATCGGTGGTGCTTGGTACCGACCATACCGGCAATTACGTGATGTACGGGTCGATCAACGGTGTTTCCGTGCGGTTTATAGTGGATACTGGAGCATCCGTGACCTCGGTATCGCAACGCGTAGCGCGACACATGGGGCTTCTTGGTTGCGTGCCGGCGCGCTTTACGACGGCAAACGGAGCGGCGCAGGTTTGTATTGCCACGGCGCAAGATCTGCAATTCGGTGACTTCCGGGTGCAAAATGTGCAGGTCGCCATAATGCCCGACATGGAGGCTCAAGCCTTACTGGGCATGAACGTTCTCCGCCAATTCCACATTACGCAAAATGGCGGTGAGATGATTATCTCAAAAACCGCGCCATGAGGGCCGAATGCCATTGCGCATGTGATGCTTTTGAGGCATTTTTTACTATATACTCGAGAGCTCAGGACGGTGGCATAGATATAAATCAAACGTGGCCGGACTCCCGCTCGTATTATGAAGTGGCCCAGGATCCGAGGAGGTTACCGAAAGTCGGTGGCTTTAGGCGAAATTCAAGGCCGTGCCAATGATGAGGGGCGGTGCGTCAACATGGCGCGGTGGGTGACTAAAGCGGAGGCTTCGGAGGTCGATGCTCGCTCGCGGCAAGGGGTGGGGACGTTGGAGGGTATCGAAATAGGTGTCTCTTTGGACCGAGCGCGTCTTGTGATCTGTTCATTCATAACGGCGGGTGTTGGCGTATCATATTGCCGGCGAGCAGGGAGAGAAAAGGCTGGGATAGGCTCAAGGTTTCTGGCATAACGCGTCATCTATGAAAAGAGGAATCGACGTGTACAAGAATATTTTAGTTGGGATCGATGGCAGCAACACTTCGGCATTGGCGCTTCAGGAGGCGATCAAAATCGCCAAGGAGCAGTCTGGGCGTTTGCGTCTCGTGCATGTGATCGATGTGTTTCCGTTTACTACACCAGATACCGGCCTGATAGAAGATACGCAACTGGAAGAGGCCTTGTTTAAGGCGGGGCAGGCTATCGTAGAAGAGGCGCGGGATGAGGTGCAAAAAGCCGGCATTGGGGTCGAGACCGCGCTACCTCAGAATCTAAACCATGAGATCGGCGTGGTTATCGTGGAGGAGGCGAAGCGCTGGGGAGCGGATTTGATCGTGGTAGGCACTCATGGACGCCGCGGGATACAGCATTTGGTGTTAGGCAGCGTGGCCGAGCGGGTGGCGCGTGCCGCAACCTGTCCTCTCTTGCTGGTGCCGAGTCGGCGGTAACTGTGGGAGACACGGTGGTGTCAAGGCTGCCCGCGTTGCGGACGATACCCGGGTGGCCGGACGTCTGAGGGAAGCGCGCCGGGTATTTACGGCAAGCCCCTCTCATGGCGCCCCCTGGGAGGGGGGGCGTTCTACGCGTAGCCGCCAGCAGGCGAACGCCCACGGCGGCGTGGCGGCCTCACCTTTAAACCCCCCCCGGGGTTCTGCGTGACCTCCAGGCGCTGCCTCTAAAACGCTTTGTGGCTTTGCGTAGCCAGGCGTGGCAGTGGCGCTTTGGTAATTGGGACGTGGTGTAGACGCAGAAGGTCTTGGCGCAAGTGAGGCTTTAGGTCGCGCGGCCACGGCTCGCGCCTGCAGGCGACCGCGCCGCCGTTTGAAGAGCCGCGGGAATAATACGCCATCATCGCGCGTCCCTCCCCGGGGAGGGATAGCCCTCTCACATATCCTTATTTTAAGTAAGCGGAGACAATCTCAGTGAATCTTCCACGCAGAACCTTCTTGAAGCAGGCGTTGTCGGGTTCGGCCCTGGCGGTGGCGGCAGGCGCCGGTCTGCTGCGGCCGACCGAGGCCCTGGCCCGTACCTGGCCTATGTGGCC
>JAJYPQ010000099.1 GCA_021795255.1 Pseudomonadota bacterium | reverse complement strand
GAGCTGGGGGTACCCGTGATTGATCTGGACCGGTTGAGGGTTTGGCTTGATGATCGGTCGTCTGAGGCGGGTGACCGGTGAATTGGGCCGTTGACGCCTGAGGCTGGTGCTCCTATCCTCCCGCTCAGTGCCCCTATCGCGAGTGATTATGAAGCCCATACTTTTGACGGTTATGACGGGTGTTGCCGCCGCGGCGACGACCGCAGGCGTGCTTTTGTATGTCTTACCGGGGCCGCGGACGGCCGCCACCGCGCCCCAGGCCTTGCCCCAGGCACCCCAGGTCCGGCGCCCCGTACCGAGTTCGGCTAGGCGCTTGGCGTCCGCGCCCGCCTACGTGGCCCCCGCCCCAAGCGCCGTTCATTATGCCCGGAGCTTGGCGCCGGTTCTTTCTCCCTACCAAGGGACTGTCATCGCCGTGCGCATCGTTCACGTGGCCGGTTCTATGAGTCCGGGGGGCGCGATCCTGGGTGGCCTCGCTGGCGCCGTCGTGGGACACCAGATCGGAAATGGCCGCGGGCAAACCGTGGCCACGGTCGCTGGCGCCATCGGCGGAGCCTTCCTCGGCAATCATATTGGTGAGCAGGTTTCGGGACACAAGGTCTACGATATTGTCGTGCGGCGCGATACGGGCGGGCGCGTGCAGATCGAGCAGCGGCGCTACGTGCCGATCGGGCAGCGTGTCCGCTTGGCGCGCGGACGGGCGATACCCGACTAAAGGGCGTAGGGGCCGCGGTACGACGACCGGGACCGGCCCGCCTCCTTAAGAGGCCATAGGCCGTCGTTTATGGCGTAACGGCCACGCGAATGCGGGCCTTTTTGCGCAGGGCGGCCATCATCTCGTCTACTCGTTTCTGCTCAGCGGACCGATACAATTGGCGCTCGACTTGAGAAAAGGGGGGCGGTGTATAGGCCCGTTCGGCTTGTAGCTGGATGATATGCCAGCCAAAGCGGGTCTTTATGGGCTTCGGTGAGATTTCCCCCACGCGCAGATGTGCCAAGGCTCGGTAGAAGGAAGGAAGGACGTCACTTGCGCTAAACCACCCCAGTTCGCCTCCCTGATCCCCGGAGGGAACATCCAAGGAGTTGTGGCGCGCGAGCACCGAAAACCGCGCTCCGTGATGGAGCTCGCGCAGCACGGCCTCGGCCTCGGCCTTGGTGGCCACCAGGATGTGGCGGGCCCGGTATTCTTCGTGCGGGGCCTTCAGGACCTCTTTACGATAAAGCGCCCGAAGCGCCGTCAGCGAAATCGGGTGGCGGGCGATATAGTGTTTGAGCATGGCCCGGGCCAGGATGTTTTCTCGGTCTTCCTTCAAGGCGACATGCACGGCGGGAACGCGATTGAGATGAGACTTCAAGGCCGCCTGCGCCAGGGTGACCCGGTTAATGAGCTCGTTCAAGACGATCCGCTGGCTCTGGGCGTTGCGGGGAAGGGCGGGTTCTTGAAGGTCGCGGGCCCGGAGGTAGTCCTGGTAGTCGCGCTCGGTGATGCGCTCCCCATTCACGGTGGCCAGTACCCGGCTCTTATCCGTAACAGGCGCCGTATGACAGGCGCTGAGAAGCGCCATGACGCCAAAAACGGCGGTGCGGGCGGGTGTGAAGCGAGCGAAGTAGCGCATAGTGTCCCCCTAGATCTCCCCAGGTGTCAGAGCACGAATCGAGAGCGCATGGATGTCCTTCCGAAGGGAAGCGAGGGCATCGTAAACGAGGCGATGACGTTCGAGTAAGGACCGGCCGCGGAAGCGTTCGGCCACGATAAGCACCGAGTAATGGCCGCCGTCTTGGGCACCGGCGTGTCCCACGTGCTGCAGCGAATCGTCCCCCACTTCGAGATCTTCGGGGGCGAACTCCTGCCTCAAACGCTCTTCAATGGTGTCCCGCAGGCTCATGGCAAAGTCTGCCGAAAGGGCCGTACCGCTATGTCCTGATAGACCCCGGCACGCTTATAAGGATCATCCTCGGCCCAAGCCGTGGCCTCGGTCAGAGAGGAAAATTCGGCCACAATGAGGCTCGCGGTGTAGCCGGCCGGTCCCGGATCGCGACTGTCGACAGCGGGGCAGGGGCCCGCCAGTACGAGACGGCCCTCGTTAAGGAGGGTATGCAGGCGTTGGAGATGGTCGGGGCGGGCAGCCTCGCGACGCGCATTGCTGTCAGGCGCGATCTGCCCGACGATCATGTACAACATTGCCTTTATCTCCCCGCTTGCTTGGTATCATAAGCCACTAGCTGCTTTGGCTTAGATGCGTATCCTAAGCGTCCTTTTCACGAGAATAAAGGCTTTTGGGTTCAAATTCGAACTTTCTTTGTGTAAGGTCGGTGAAAACGTCGGGGCGCGCCTTGTGGCGAAGAGGGAGGTCTTGCCGTTCGCGGGCGAAGGCGCAAGCGCTCGGCCATGAATGCTGGCCGCTTGGGCGTGGCTTGAGGCGCCGGCTTTAGGGCCTCTCGGTCCCATTAGGCCTGGCACCACGGGGTCTAGGTTCGCCTGAGAGAGTCGGCCTTCAGGCCCGTGCGTTCCTAATGAAGCGCGTGCTGCGACAGGCCCTGAAAGTAGTGGGTCATAACGGTCTTTACTTTGGCCGGATAATCGATGACCTCCATCTGGCGCATTCCTTCGCGAAAGAACTCAGACGCGTCTTGCGGCAACTCTTGAATGAGATCGTCAAAGACTTGCGCCATAAGTTCGGTGTTATAGGAGCGCGTGGCCACGATCGCGCGGTTTAAGTGCAAGACGCGCCAAGGCCGCCCACTATCGGTCTTGTCGGTGTCGGCGGCGATATCGGGCGCTGTCGCTTTCATGACTTTGTCCATAAAGTCCGCCATGTCCTCGAGGGCTTGGGGCTCATGAAGTTCATTGGCCATGATCGCTAAGCCGTTTACAATGGGTTCGAGCGTCTGGATCTCGCCTTGATGGCGCATAATCCAATCCCCGGCGGTGACTGCGAGCCGGTCGAGTTCGGATTTGAGCTGAGGGATGCCCAGCTGCTGACTCATCTGAGTCAGCTCGGCCAGTACGAGGAGACCGGTGTCGCCGAGGCGCGTGGCGTCATCGTCGGGTAAGGGCGCATCCTCCCCGTAGCGCTGGTCCATGGTCATCAACAGAGTAAAGAATTCGTCCAGTAGACGAATAAGGGATTCCGGGTCGTTCTCTTGGCTCGCCGCACCCTGAGGACGCCAGGCCGCGAGCAGCGCGTTCTTGATCTTGGGGAGACGTTCGCGAATTTGGGGGAGCGATAGAATCGGGATCATGGGCCTCAGCGGTTAAAGGATGGTAGCCAATTGTACTACGATTTGCATACACATACAGTCTGGTCCGACGGGGAATTGAGTGCCACGGCTCTGGTCGCCTGTGCGGCGAGTGCCGGAGTGCAGGTCCTGGCGCTTACCGATCACGATACCGTAGCGGGCTTACAAGAGGCCGTGAGCGCCGCCGACACCCATGACATCGTCTTGGTGTCTGGCGTGGAGGTTTCGATGTCATGGCAGGGCTTTGGTGTCCACATAGTAGGGCTCGATATCGACCCATCATACGAGCCCTTGCGGCGTGGGCTTCAGCGCTTGCAAGAGATCCGGCGCGTCCGGGCCTCGGCCATCGTCCAAGCCTTGGCCGAAGCTGGGCTCGGTGATGCCCGCGAGGTTTTGATTCGGGAAGGGATCGTGAGCCGTACCCATATTGCCGACTGGTTGGTAGATCAGGGGCACGCGCGCGATCGCGCGGTCGCGTTTAAGCGCTTTCTGGCGCGCGGCGGTGCCGGCTACGTGGGTGTCGCGTGGGCCGACATGGCCGAGGTCATAAGTTGGATACGGGGAGCCGGTGGTTGTGCGGTGCTCGCTCACCCGACCCGTTATCGTTTGAGTAGCGGTCGTTTGCAGCAGCTGGTGCGCGAGTTTGCGGAGGCCGGGGGCGCGGCCCTGGAAGTGGTCACAGCGGGGCTTGATGCCGGGGAAATAGCGCGCCTCGCGCGGCTTGCCGAGCTTTACCATCTTCGGGCCTCGGTCGGATCCGATTACCATAAGCCTTTACCCTGGCGGCCGCGTCCTGGCGGTCTTCCCGAGCTCCCCGCGAGCTGTGTGCCGGTGTGGCAGGAGCGCCCACGTATGCAGCCGCGTACTAGGATGTGAGACATGGCCCAATATTTCGCCATTCATCCTGAAAATCCCCAGGGCCGTCTGATCCGAACGGCAGCGAGCATCATCACGAGCGGTGGCGTTATCGCCTATCCCACCGATTCCAGCTACGCCTTGGGTTGTAGTCTTGCGAACAAGGAGGGGCGCGATCGGATTTGCCGGCTACGCGCGCTTGACTCTCATCATCCCTTCACGCTCGTTTGCCGGGATTTATCGGACTTAGCGACGTACGCACAGATTGATAATCGCCTTTATCGTGTATTGCGAGCCCATACCCCCGGCCCTTATACCTTCGTTTTGCCAGCAACGCGCGAGGTACCGCGCCGTCTTCTTGATCCCAAAAGGCGCACGATCGGGCTGCGGGTTCCGAACAATCAGGTCGTGCAGGCCTTATTGGCCGAGTTAGGAGCGCCGCTCATGAGTGTGACGCTTATGTTGCCGGATGCCGACGGGGCGCCGCTGTCCGACCCGCAAGTCATTCGCGAGCGTCTAGAGCACCAACTCGATCTCATTATCGACGGGGGGATTTGCTCGGGCGAACCCACGACGGTCGTGGAATGGGATGGGCAGGACTTTTCCGTTCGTCGGACAGGAACGGGGGAGTCGTCCTTGTTCGCACCTAAGGGAGGGGGCTGATATACTCTCGTCATGAACGGACTAAATTCACTCCAGACCTTCGCCGTGTGGGCCCTGCCGGTATTGTTTGCGATTACCCTTCATGAGGTGGCTCATGGTTGGGTGGCAAAGCGTTTGGGAGATCCTACGGCTCAGCGCCTAGGTCGCCTGACCGTCAATCCTTTAAAGCATATAGATCCTCTAGGCACGGTGTTGATCCCCGGTCTGCTCATTCTTATGGGCACCGGGTTTATATTCGGATGGGCCAAACCGGTGCCCATCACCTGGTCGAATCTTCGCCGACCACAGCGGGATATGGCGCTTGTGGCTCTAGCGGGACCGGGGGCCAATCTCCTCATGGCTTTGGCCTGGGCCGCGATCGGCCGGCTCGCCCTTTACCTACCGTCCCTGTGGGCTGCACGCCCGCTTTTTTATATGAGTATCGCCGGGATTACGATCAATATCGTGCTTATGGTCCTCAATCTCCTGCCTTTGCCGCCGCTGGACGGGAGCCGCGTCTTGTCCGCCTTGTTGCCTGGCCGACTGGCTTGGCGTTATAGCCGGATCGAGCCCTATGGCTTATGGATACTTCTGCTCCTTGTCGGAACGGGCGCCCTGGGCTGGATTATTGGTCCTCCTGTGACGGATTTAAGGAATCTCATCTTCTCTGTTAGCAGGATGGGGTAAATGTCTTCGATTCTTCCGTCCGTCACCCGCGTTGTCTCAGGGATGCGTGCGACAGGTAAGCTCCATCTTGGACACTATCACGGTGTTCTCAAGAATTGGGTGCGGCTGCAGCATGAGTACGATTGTCTTTTTTTCGTGGCCGATTGGCACGCCTTAACGACGCACTACGAGGATCCGGCGATCATAGGCCAGAGTGTGCGCGAGATGGTCATCGATTGGATTGCGGCGGGCGTGGACGCCAATAGTGCGACGGTCTTCGTGCAGTCGGATGTGCCGCAGCATGCGGAACTTCACTTGCTGTTATCGATGATGACCCCGCTCAGTTGGCTTGAGCGCGTTCCTACCTATAAGGATCAGCAAGCGCGGTTGCGCGAGCGCGATCTCGCGACTTACGGGTTTCTCGGTTACCCGCTTTTGCAGACCGCCGATATCGTGGCGTATCGTGCCGCGTTCGTGCCGGTCGGCGAGGACCAAGTGGCTCATATCGAATTCTCGCGGGAAGTGGCGAGACGGTTTAATTTTCTCTATGGCCGCGAGCCTGGGTTCGGCGATCGGGCAGAAGAGGCTTTACGTAAGATGGGGCGTAAGCCCGCTAAGGCTTATAAAGAGCTCCGGACGAGTTATTTAGAGCACGGCACCGTCGAGTCCTTGGACACTGCTCGGGCTTTAATAGAGCGTCAGCCGAATATGGCGCTTGGCGATAAAGAGCGTCTTCTTGGCTATCTCGAAGGGCATGGGCGCCTGATTTTGACCGAACCGCAGGCAATGTTGACGCCCCAATCGCGCATGCCAGGCCTGGACGGCCAGAAGATGTCGAAGTCCTACGGGAATACGATCGCACTGCGCGAGGCGCCGGACGAAGTGGCACGCAAGATTAAGACCATGCCTACCGACCCCAACCGTAAGCGGAGGACCGATGCCGGGGATCCGGCCCTATGTCCGGTCTGGCCGTTTCATGAAATCTATTCGTCGGAAGACGTTAAGACTTGGGCGCAAGCGGGATGCCGTAGCGCGGGCATAGGCTGTCTCGAGTGTAAGCAGCCGGTGATCGATGCGATCAACGAGGAGCTCGCCCCCATCCGCGAACGTGCCCGCGAGTTAGAGAAGGATAGCGCTTATATCCGCAATGTTTTGACGGATGGTTCGAGGCGCGCGCGCGAGCTTGCCGAGGAAACGTTGACAGACGTCCGGCGTGCGATGGGTCTCGCGTGGGAGTGAGTCTATGAGCGCGGTTCTCATTCGCGGCGAGCAGATGGTGCAGATGCCGGCCGACCTTTATATTCCTCCCGATGCCCTCGAGGTGATTCTCGAGTCCTTTGCCGGACCTCTCGACCTTCTGTTGTATCTCATTCGCCGCGATAATATCGATATCTTGGACATCCCGATCGCCGAAGTGACGCGTCAGTATATGGTGTATGTCGAACTCATGAAGGCGGTCAAGCTCGAACTCGCTGCCGATTATCTGGTGATGGCGGCGATGCTTGCTGAGATTAAATCGCGGATGCTCTTGCCACGACCGAAGACGGTCGATGAGGAGGATGTGGATCCGCGGGCAGAGCTTGTGCGCCGCTTGCTCGACTACGAACGCTATCGCGAGGCGGTGGAAGGGCTTGACGCGATGCCGCGGGTCGGGCGCGACCTATTTCTTCCGGCAATTCCTATTGAGGCGCGTCAGGTCGATCGAGATCCGCCGGTGGTCACTTTGGAGGACCTGCTTGGCGCCTTACGTTTGGTTCTCCAGCGCGAGGACGCCTTTGCCCATCACCGTATCCTACGCGAGCCCTTGTCGGTGCGGGAGCGTATGACGCGAATACTCGACAGCGTCCGTGCCGATGGTTATACCGAGTTTTCAGCCTTGTTTGATTTGGCGGAGGGGAAACGGGGTGTCGTTGTGACCTTTCTGGCTATTTTGGAATTGGTTCGGGAGTCGCTTATTGGCTTTGTGCAGAACGAATCCTTTGCCCCGATTCATGTAAAGGCGCGCGCATGAGCGAGATGCGATTAAAGGATATTATTCAGGCCGCTCTTTTAGTGGCAGGAGAGCCCCTCACTCTCGAACGTCTGGGGTCGCTATTTGGCGCGGAGGAGCAACCAGATCGACAGGTGCTTCTGGCGGCCCTGGACGAGATCGATACGGATTGCCGTGGTGGTTCTATGGAACTTCGGTGCATTGATAAGGCGTACCGTCTTCAGACGCGCGCTGAATTTGCCCCGTGGCTTAATCGCTTGCTGGCCGAAAGGCCGAGCCGATACTCCCGCGCCGTTCTCGAAACCTTGGCTATTATTGCCTATCGTCAGCCCACTACCCGCGGTGAAATTGAAGCGATCCGTGGCGTTGCGGTGAGTTCCGAGATCATAAAAACCCTGACCCAGCGCGAGTGGGTTCGGCAAGTGGGGACGAAGGAGGTTCCGGGGCGGCCCGCCCTCTATGGAACGACGCGAGCGTTTCTCGAGCATTTCAACCTCACTTCGCTCGGTGACCTGCCACCTCTGAGTGAGCTACGAATTGCCGTGGCGGAAGAACAGTCGGATATTTTGCACGCTGACGATCAGCGTGAAGTCGATACTGATACCGAGGCTGATACCGAGGCTGATACCGAGGCTGATACCGAGGCTGATACCGAGGCTGATACCGAGGCTGATACCGAGGCTGATACCGAGGCTGCGTCTAAATATCCCTCGGAGACGCCAACTGATCCGCTATGAGTGAGAAGCTCCAAAAGGTCTTGGCTCAAAAGGGGCTGGGGTCGCGGCGGGAGATGGAGCGCGTTATCGCAGCCGGCCGGGTGCGGGTGGCCGGACACATTGCCGAACTCGGTGAGCGCGTGGAGCCGGGGGCGGAGATCGTAGTCGACGGCTGGCGATTGGGACATAAGCCGAACGCCCAAGCCCGAGTCCTCATGTACCATAAGGCGGCGGGCGAGATGTGCACGCGTAGTGATCCCCAGGGCCGCCCGCTCGTGTTCGATCATTTGCCTCCGATTCGACAAGGCCGGTGGGTGGCGGTGGGCAGGCTTGATATGAACTCGTCGGGCCTCATGCTCTTTACTACCGACGGAGAATTGGCGGCCCGCTTGATGCACCCGACTCAAGAAATCGTGCGGCGTTATGCCGTACGCGTACTCGGCCGGGCAGATGCTGGCGTCATAGCGAAACTCACCGAGGGAGTGGTTCTGGAGGACGGTCCGGCGCATTTCACCGAGATCCAGGATGCGGGTGGGGACGGCGCCAACCACTGGTATCACGTCGGTATCATGGAGGGTCGTAAACGGGAAGTGCGGCGCATGTTCGAGGCCTTCGGTCTGGTAGTGAGCCGTCTTATTCGGATCAGCTACGGTCCCATTGAGCTTCCCCGCAATCTGCGTCCCGGACACAGTCGTGCCTTGTTGTCGGCAGCGGTCGTTGCGCTCTATACCGCGGCGGGCTTGCCACCGCCCCGCAAGTCCCGGTGAATAGCACCGCCTTTCTGTCTGTTTACGATCGTCTTTTCCGCCACTATGGCCCCCGCTTCTGGTGGCCGGCCGACACGGCCTTTGAGGTGATGGTCGGTGCGATTCTGACGCAGAACACCTCATGGACGAACGTCGAGCGTGCCCTAGTACGACTACGGGAGGTCGTCCCGCTTGAGCCCGGGGCCATAGCCGATTTATCCCCGGAGCGGCTTGGGGAGGCCCTTCGACCGGTCGGCTATTTTAACGTCAAGGCCAAGCGGCTCCAGATGTTTTGTCAATGGTTACTGGCGCAGGGGGGAGCGGAGCGCGTGGCCGAGCGCGATACCCAAGCTCTGCGCCATGATTTGTTGGCGATCCATGGTATTGGACCGGAGACCGCAGACGATATCCTGCTCTATGCGTTTGGCAGGGCCGTTTTTGTCATCGATAGTTACACGCGTCGCTTGTTTGCCCGGCTCGGTTTGGCGCAAGGGGATGAGTCCTACGAGGAGCTGCGAGCGCAGTTCGAGCAGGCCTTGCCGAAGGACCTGGGGCTATACAATGAGTACCACGCCCTGATCGTTGAGCACGCTAAAACGACCTGCCGCCCTCGGCCTTTATGTTCGGTTTGCGTGTTGCAGGATCTGTGTCCGGCGGCCGAAACATATGCCACAGGGGCCGGAACTGCGATCAAAAGGTAGGGCCAAGAGCAGACCGGTTGGTGACAGCCGGGGTGAGTGTCTAGATAATAGGGTTTTAGGGAAGGGGGTGGTGGTGTACAGCCGGACAATACTGACAGTGCTGGTAGTGCTCGTGCTCGGGGGCTGCGCGACCACTGGTGCGCGCCCCGCGCATGGGCCGGATGATCCCTTGAAACCCATGAACAAGAAGATATTTGTTTTTAATCAACACCTTGACCGGATATTGCTAAAACCCACGGCCCAGGCCTACGTGGGCTTGACGCCCCTACCGCTGCGCCGCGGGGTGAGCGATTTCTTCTCCAATCTGGAAGATGTCGAGGTGGTCGTCAACGAGTCTCTCCAAGGACGCGCCCGTCCGGCCCTGCTCGAAACCGCCCGTTTCCTGGTGAACTCAACGCTCGGCTTGCTCGGTCTCATTGATGTCGCGACCCCTATGGGTCTACCAGCCCACCACGCGGATTTTGGCGAGACGCTGGCGGTGTGGGGGGTCCAGAGCGGCCCCTATCTTGTGTTGCCGCTTTTTGGACCGAGCGACTTTCGAGACGGGGTTGGTTTGGGGGTTGATACCTATCTGAACCCCCCAACCTATCTCTCCGATCCCTCGAGTATGTGGAGCGCCTATGGCGTCCAATTGATCGATACGCGCTCCCATTATCTGCACGAGGGCTTTCTTATGAAACTCGCGGCAGCCGGTCATGAGTACGCCTTTGTACGGGATGCTTTTTGGCAAAAACGGCGGGCTTTGGTGAGAAAGCGTCGAGGCGAGCATTAGGATTTCTTTTTTTCGGCATAACAGGGTAAAATCTCACGCTTTCCGGGCCTTAAGGGTCCGCATTGGGGGTTTCATGGTAACAATTCGGTTAGCTCGCCGGGGCGCAAATAAGCGTCCTTTCTACTCTATCGTGGTTGCCGACAAGCGGCGCGCCGTAGGGGGAGCCTTTATAGAGAGGGTCGGTTTTTTCAATCCCATAGCGAGCGGGGCTGAGGAGCGCCTGCGGGTTGATCGCGAGCGCGTCCAGTATTGGCTAGATCGCGGAGCCCAGGCCTCCGAGCGGGTTGCGGGTCTCCTGAAGACCGCGTCTTAAAGGCATGACCGACCACGAGCCACCTATGTGGATCGAGGTGGGTCGTGTTACCGGCGCCTACGGGGTCAAGGGCTGGCTGCGGATCGCCTCATATACGGCTGAATCCGAGGCCGTATTGAGTTATCAGCCTTGGCGTTTTCGGCGGCCGAATGGCGCCTTAGAGACACCGACTCTGCTCGAGGCGCGAGGGCATGGCAAGGGTTTTGTGGTTCACTTGGTCGGCTGC
>JAJYPQ010000098.1 GCA_021795255.1 Pseudomonadota bacterium | reverse complement strand
TGCGCTGCTCGCGCATCTGGGGTGCGAGATACAAGCCGCGGGGCCAGTGAGCGACGACGTGGCGGCGACTTGCGAGGCGCTGCGCGCGGCCGCCCAAGCCGCGGATGTCATCTTCACGACCGGCGGCGTTTCGGTGGGCGAGGAAGACCATGTGAAGACCGCCCTTGAGGCCGAGGGCACGCTTGCGCTTTGGCGGGTGGCGATCAAGCCCGGTAAGCCGCTTGCCTTCGGACGCGTGGGCGCAGCTTATTTTCTCGGGCTTCCCGGAAACCCGGTGTCGGCGTTCGTGACCTTCCTGCTATTCGCGCAGCCCTTCCTCAAAGCCCTCATGGGACAAACCCCCGGACCCTTGCGAGGGTTCCCGGTCCGTGCCGCGTTTATGCGCGCCACGCCCGACAAACGCCGCGAATTTCTGCGCGCGCGGCTTACGATACGCGCCGACGGGGCGTTATGGGCCGAGGCCTATCCTCGGCAGAGTTCGGGGGTCTTGTCCTCGACCGTCTGGGCCGACGGGCTTGTCGACATTGCCGCCGGGCGCACGGTGGCCGAGGGCGAGGCCGTGCCTTTCCTCCCCTTCGAGGGCCTCGGGTGCTAAGGCGGTCGGCGCGTATTGGTTTTCAGCGCAGGTCCTCGGGTGCATTGCAATTGGCGGCCTCGGCCGCGCTGAGATCGAACCACGCCGTGTCAGCCCCCGCGAACCAGTCCTGGGCACGGCGGCCCCCGGCCCTCCAATAAGCCTCCAGGCGCACGCTCAAACGCCGATCGGCTAGGCATACGAGAGGTTCGGGCCCTGAGGGGCTTCGCGCGACGACCAGGCCTTGGGCGATGCGCCGATCCCACAGACGGGCGACCAGATCCGCTGGTAGACACGGGGTATCGACGGGCACCGAGAGCACCCAAGGATAAGCGGCATGCCGAAAGGCGACGCGCAGGCCCGCAAGCGGACCGGCGAAGTTCGCGGCCTCGTCGGTCACAACCTCGTAGCCCAGGGCACGGTAGCGTGCCTGTGAGCGGTTGGCGCTGATGAGCACTTGGGGGAGAGCCGCGAGCCGCCGCAAGGCATTGTGGATCAGCGGCTCTCCCGACCACGCGACGAACCCCTTGTCTTGGCCACCCATGCGCCGGCCCGCCCCACCCGCGAGCACCACCCCCGTGATCGGCAAGATGCCCGCGTCCATTCGTCCTCCTTAAAGTCGCCCTCGTGCGCCACTTCCGGCATGGATCCTCCCGTGAGACTAAAAAGGGAGCCGAGCCATTCTCACCGTCGCAAGAGGCCGCCAAAGCCCGCGACTTTTGGGTGTTGCAGGGTCGCGGCCGCGCAACCACCCAGACGAGCTGCCAGACGCCATGGGTCGCGTTAAGCGCAATATCTTGGGCCCACGCCGATGAATCCGCTACGGCGCCCCCCGATTATCGGCCCCGTACGCCGCTTTAGGACCCCAGAGGCCGCCATAAGAATCGATGAGCGACCTTAAAGCGAGTGTATCCGCCTGGCCATGACAGGCAAGCGCCCGGCTACGGCGCGAGCGCGTTTCGGGACCGGCGTGTGCCTCCATAAAGCGCGCCGGAAGGAATGAAACGCAACGGGCTTTCGCGAGCAAGGCGAAACGCTATACTGGCGACATACAAGCCTTGGGAGGCGTCGTTTTATGGTTGCCGTGACACCGACACAAGAACCTCCACTGGAAATCCAAGCGGAGACCGCAAAAGAGATCGTCCGGCTCAAGATCGCCACGTTGATCGATGTGCGCCAACCGACGGAACTTGAGATCGAAGGCGAAATACCGGAGGCGGAGTCGGTGCCGCTGTTCGATTTAAAGAAGATCCTGGGCCATAAGCTGACCGAGGAGGAGCAGGAGATTCTCGACTGCGACCTACCCACGGAGAAGGACGCACGCCTGTTTCTGTCGATCATCAACAAGCACCATTACCAGAAGGGCAACGTCCTTTTGTGTCTGTGCAATTCCGGCAAGCGCAGTCTGCGTGCCGTGGAGCTTTTGCGATCGATGGGATACGAACGCGTCTTTTCCGTCGCGGGAGGCGTACGCGCTTGGCGAGAGCCGGGGTAAGTACGAAAAGCGCGGCCGCGGGGGCCACAAGGGCGCCCGCGGCCGGTGATGGCAACCGCGGTTAAGGCTTAGGCGGGGCCACCGGCTTTTGCGCCAGCACCCAGGACGCCATTTGCTCGGCCTGCGCCAACGTCAGTTGCGGATGAGGGATCATCGGGATTCCGCCGGTCCAAGCGTTCCAGCGTCCGGCGCCACCACTGATGATCTTGTGGGCCAGCGTCACCTTGGCCCCAGGCTTGTGGGCGAACACATAGGCCACCCAGCTATACGCCGGCCCCACGACCTTGTGGCTCACCGCGTGGCAGGCGAAACATCCGGCGCTGGTCATCTCCGCCTTGACCTGCGGACTCCCGTTGGCGAACGCCAACCCCGGCAGGCCCAAGGCCGCCGCCACTATCAAACCCCTTACCACCTGTTTCATAATCCACTCCCCCTCATAGCGTCTCGATCAGAAAACCACGAAGCCTTTATTATCAAATGCTAACATAAGATGCAGACCGGTCAACTATCCCTTCGGAGACATGACCCCTTAGCGGGTCAGAAGGGCCCGTTCCATGGCCTGCACGCGCCGCAGGCGCCACCCGAGCGCAATGATGCGCTCGTGGACGCGATGGGCATGGAAAGGCATGCCTTCGGCCAGATATTGGCGGCGGCGCATGCGTAGCCGCCACATGCGGCGCTTGAGAAAGTGCTCCTCGCGCCCCAAGCGTCGCAGCCGCACGCCCGCGGGGATACGCGCCCGCATCGGTGGCGCCGGACCATTGAAGATCGGGCCGGTTCCTGGCGGCGGGACCGCCGGCGCGGCGGCGGGACCTGGGGGCGGCACAGTGAGCGGGTCGGCGCCGCACGAGGCGAGCGGACTGCCCGCCAACAAGGCGGCGCAGATCGCCGCGCGGAGGTAGCGCATGAAAGCTCCTTATGTGAAATCCGGGATTCCGGAATCCGTAGGCGATAGTATAAGACACGGCGGCCGGCGCGTGCGGGAAAATCGCGGCACCAGGGCGTCCAGGCCCGAGCACCCAAAGAGTGAGGAGCGGTCCCCATCGCGGATATTCGTGCCACGCCACCGGCATGCGGGCCCACGGCGGACGGCTCGAGAAGCAGGGGCCAGAAAAGACGCGGGAGGCCGCCCGGCCGGTGATGGTCTTGGCCGCATCGTCACTTTTTGAGCGCTGGGCTTGTAACGCACCGCGGCCGCCCCCTAACCCCTGAGGCGGACCGGGCGCCTTGGCGTACCGTGTTCATCGACAAGGGCCCTTTTTTATTTCGCTTTTCGCCCCGCACCGGCCGCTACCGTGGCCTGCCGAATTCTCAGCCTTAAGGTTGGACACGGTCGCGCTTTTAGGGGCATGGCAAGAGCCCCCGGGCGCCGCCGCATCGACGCCCTTCGTCTTGGCCACAAAGACTTCGGGTTTCTGGTCCGCGTAACCCTGCTCGGTGATGCCCTCTACGCAGGTTTTGTTCCTCGGCTTACGGCTCGTTCCACGCCTCCTCCCCACGGTCGATCGCCCTCTCGTGGTTAGGCTTCTCCCGCTTGCCATGCCTTGTTCGCGACACTCGGCCCCAGGAGCGCGCCCATACCGGGCGCACCAAAAAGACGGGCCCCGGAGGGCCCGCAACACCCTGGGGGTGAGGAGATCTATTCGTAAACCTGCTCGCCGTGCTGGCTGAGATCGAGGCCCTGGACCTCATCCTCTTCGCTCACACGCAGACCCACGATGGCATCGACGACCTTCAAGATGATATAGGTGACGACCGCGTCGTAGCCGAGTACCGACCCGACATCGATCAGCTGCTTGACCACCTGATAATCATTGCCCTCGAGCGCCCCGGCAGTCCCGCCGATGGCCTTGACCGCAAATACGCCTGTCAGGATCGCGCCGAGCGCGCCGCCTATGGCGTGAACCCCGAAGGCGTCCAGGGAATCATCGTAACCAAAGAAATTTTTCATATAGGTGGCCGTCCAGAAACACACCACGCCGCCGGCTATACCTATGACGAAGGCGCCGGTGGGATCGACGAAACCGGAC
Organism: Pseudomonadota bacterium; assembly: GCA_021795255.1. The sequence goes on along the minus strand of JAJYPQ010000098.1, from coordinate 6,769 downwards.
GCTGGCGTAATAGCCACAAGCCCCGCCACCGCACCAGACACCATGCCCAGCACGCTCGGCTTGCCCCGCGCCATCCACTCGGCGAACATCCAGGCAAGTGCCGCCGCGGCGGTCGCAATCTGGGTCGTGGCCATGGCCATTCCCGCGCGCCCCCCAGCCGATACCGCGCTGCCCGCATTGAAACCAAACCAGCCCACCCAAAGCAGAGCCGTGCCGATAACGGTCAGCACGAGGTTGTGGGGTGGCATCGCCTCCTTGCCGTAGCCCTTGCGCTTACCCAATACAAGCGCGGTGACGAGACCCGCGACGCCCGCATTGAGGTGCACGACCGTGCCCCCCGCAAAGTCCAGGGCACCCAGCTGGGAAAGCCAGCCATCCGCGGACCATACCCAGTGGGCGATCGGCGAATACACGAACACAAGCCAAAGACTCATGAACCACAGAAGCGCTGAAAACTTCATGCGCTCGGCGAACGATCCGGCGATCAGTGCCGGTGTGATAATGGCAAAGGTCATCTGGAAGGTCATGTACACGGATTCCGGGACCGCAAGCGAGAGCCCGGTCACCGTATCTTTGTTCATGCCGTGTAGAAAGACCCGCGATAGGCCGCCGATCCAGGGATTGCCGTTGGTGAATGCGAGGCTGTAGCCGATGACATACCAGAGCACGCTCACAAGGCAGGTGACGATGAAGCTTTGCGCAAGGGTGTCGAGTACATTTTTCTTGCGCACCATGCCGCCGTAATAGAGGGCCAGGCCCGGGATCGTCATCATCAAAACGAGCGCCGTGGACGCCAGCATCCAGGCGGTATCACCCGGATTGATCTTGGCATTGGCGTCGCTGCTTACGGCATCCGTCGGCATGGGGGCCGAGACGGGAGCGGCCACGGGTGCTCCGACAGCTTGTGCCGTGGCCACCGTGGCCGTGGCCGCCGTGGCCGTGGCCGTGGCCGTGGCCGCCAGCGCCACGGTCGGCAGAGCCCCGAGCGCCAGCACGAGGACTAAACCCCGCATCCAGCGAGACCGGGTGCCGGTCAGGCGGCCAGTAAGACTCATAGGGCCTCCGGTCCCGATTCGCCGGTGCGGATACGGATCGCCTGCTCGAGATCGAAAACGAAGATCTTGCCGTCACCGATCTTCCCGGTGTTGGCCGCCTTGCTAATGGCTTCGATTACGCGCTCCACGAGGTCGTCGTTGATGGCGACCTCGATCTTGACCTTCGGCAGAAAGTCGACGACATACTCCGCGCCTCGATAGAGTTCCGTATGACCCTTTTGACGCCCAAATCCCTTGACCTCGGTCACAGTGATGCCCTGTACTCCTATCTCCGACAAGACCTCGCGAACGTCGTCAAGTTTGAAGGGCTTGATGATGGCGGCTATCAATTTCATGAGTGGATCTCCTTGAGAAAGGCGTTTGGCCCCTGCCGCCCGTATACACGTCGATATCCCCCGAGCGCGACCACGGGCGCTGTGCGATGCGCGTTCATATTACCCCCTTGATGAGTGACTGGGCCCGCAGCGTGGGCGGGCGGTGGGAGCAATGCAGGGAGCGTGCCAAAGAAAAGGGAGGCGGAAACCATGCTTTAGGACGGTTCCTCGCCTCCCGGGGAAGGAGTAACGCACCACAATGGTGAGTCCCCCTACCGATCATGCACCACTAAGGGGACTTGGTCTCTGCCTTGCGGAGCGATACCGCGGCCTCGACCATATGGCGCAGGGCGCTCTCGGTCTCGGGCCAGCCGCGGGTCTTTAGACCACAGTCCGGGTTGACCCAGAGATGCTCGGGCGGCAAGACCTTTTCGGCCTTGCGCATGAGCCGCACCATTTCCTCGGTGGATGGCACGCGGGGCGAATGGATATCGTAGACCCCGGGACCGATCTCATTTGGGTAACGGAAGTTCACGAACGCGTCTAGAAGTTCCATGTCCGATCGCGATGTCTCGATGGTGATGACATCGGCATCCATCTCTGCCACCGCCTCGATGATGTCATTGAACTCGGCGTAACACATGTGGGTATGGATCTGGGTCTCGTCGGTCACACCGCCGGACGACACGCGGAACGCGCGCACCGCCCAAGCCAGATAGGCCTTATGATCCCCGCGCCGCAAGGGCAGACCTTCACGAACCGCCGGTTCGTCGATCTGGATCACGCGTATGCCGGCGCGCTCCAGGTCGCAGACCTCGTCACGGATCGCAAACGCGATCTGCAGGGCGGTATCCGCGCGCGACTGGTCATTGCGCACAAACGACCACTGCAAAATGGTGACGGGGCCGGTCAGCATCCCCTTCATGGGCCGCTTGGTCAGCGATTGCGCGTATTTCGCCCACTCCACGGTCATGGGTTTGGGCCGTGATACGTCCCCGAAGATAATCGGGGGCTTCACGGCGCGCGAACCGTAACTCTGCACCCAGCCGTAATCGGTGAACGCAAACCCCTGGAGCTGCTCCCCGAAGTACTCCACCATGTCATTGCGCTCGGCCTCGCCATGCACAAGCACATCGAGACCGATCTCCTCCTGCTTGCGCACCGCAAGCGCGATCTCGGCGCGCATCCGCTCCTCATACTCAGCGACCGTGATTCGTCCGGCCTTGAAATCGCGGCGAGCGGTGCGGATCTCGTTGGTCTGCGGGAACGACCCGATGGTGGTGGTAGGGAACATCGGAAGATTCAGGTGGGCACGCTGCAGCGGGCGGCGCTTGGCGAACGGTTGCTTGCGCGCCGCATCCGCCGGCCGCACAGCCGCGACCCGCGCCTTGACCGCGGCGTCGTGAATGCGCTTCGACGATTTGCGGTCTTGCGCCACGCGCCGGCTCTCCTCGAGGGCCTGGCCGATGGCCGCATCGCCTTCATCCAGACCACGCTTCAAGAGCCCCACTTCCGCCATCTTTTGGGTGGCGAAGGCAAGCCAGCTGCGGATCTCGGCGTCTAGCCTCTGCTCCCTCATGAGATCCACGGGGACATGCAGAAGCGAGCAGCTGCTCGCCACCGCAAGCCCGCCCTTATGACCTTGGGCGCTACGCAGCACCTTGAGGGCCGCGTCGAGATCGGCGCGCCAGATGTTGCGGCCGTCGACCACGCCCAGGGACAGCAACTTATCGGCCGGCAACGCCTTCAGGACCGCGGATAATTGATCAGGGCCGCGCACGAGATCGATATGAAGACCCGCCGTCGGGAGCTTGCAGGCCAGCTCACGGTTGGCCCCCAAGCTCTCGAAATAGGTCGTCAGCAAGAGCTTCGGGCCGGCCGCCGAAAGCCCTTCGTAGGCCTTGGGGTAGGCATCGGTCCAAGCCTTGGGCAGATCCAGGACCAGCGCCGGCTCGTCGATCTGCACCCACTCGACCCCGAGGCTTGTAAGCCGCTTCAGTATCTGTTGGTACACGGGCAACAAATCAGACAGCAGGGACAGCCGATCGAAATCCTCACCCTTGGTCTTGCCCAACCACAGGTAGGTGAGCGGTCCCAGGAGCACCGCCTTGACGGCGAAGCCTGCGGCGCGAGCCTCGGCCACGTCCTCGAAGAGCCGCGGTGAGGACACCGCGAACCGCTGGCCCTTGTGAAATTCGGGCACGATGTAATGGTAGTTGGTATCAAACCACTTGGTCATCTCGCAGGCATGGGTGGCCGTGCCGGTCGGGGCCACGCCGCGCGCCATACGGAAAAAGGTATCGAGATCGACCTCCGGTCCCCGCCACTCGAAGCGCGGGGGTACCACACCCAACAGGGCGCTTGTCTCGAGGACGTGGTCATACCATGCGAAGTCACCGACGGTCACGAGGTCAAGGCCGGCGGCCTTTTGGGCATTCCAGGCGCGCATCCGCAAATCCTTCCCGACATCGCGGAGGGCCGCCTGGGTCAGACTCCCTTTCCAATAGGCTTCCAGGGCCTTTTTATACTCCCGATCGGGACCGAGACGGGGAAAACCAAGGATGTGTGCAAGGCTCAAGATCGACTCTCCGGGGCACGCGCCCATTACGAATGACAAGTTGGGGGGCAAAACGGCGCCGACGCGGGCATCGGCAGCGGCTGTGGGAGGCTAACCTCGACTGTTGCCGGAGTCAATGGGTAAACGGACCCGCCGGGACCCCAAGAGCGCCAGGCCCCTAGCCATGGCACGGTCTTGTGGTGTTAAAATCAGGTCAACAGGATACCGCAGGGATGGCGGCCCGGGAATACTGGGGCCCCGCGCAACGTCGCTAGCGGAGGACGCTTATGCTGGAAAAGATCTTGGCCGACGTCATCAAGACCGGTCGCCTGACGGTCCGTTATCCGGATGGGCGGGTGGGGCACTATGGTGAGGGATCGCCCGATGCCGAGTGGGTCATAAGGGACAAATCCGCGATCCGCCGCCTCGTCCGCAACCCATGGCTCCAGATGGGCGAGACCTATATGGATGGCGCCTGGGATGCACCGAAGGGCTTGGCGGTGCTGCTCGAGGTGCTCCTGCGCAATATCCCGGATGAATCCCCCTCCTCGCTTTTCACGGGCGTCAAGCGCCACTTCGAACAAAGCAACAACCGGCATGCAAGCCGCCGCCACGTAGCCCACCACTATGATTTGGACGAGTCGCTGTTCCGGCTGTTCCTCGACCGTGACATGCATTACTCCTGCGCCTTCTTCGCAAACCCGGACATGACCCTCGAGCAGGCCCAGCGCGCAAAGTGCGAGCTGATACGGCGCAAGCTCGAACTAAAACCCGGTCAGCGCGTGCTTGACGTTGGATGCGGCTGGGGCGGCTTGGCGCTTTATCTTGCCCGCCACGCCGACGTCGACGTAACCGGCATCACGCTTTCGAAAGAGCAGCACCGCGTGGCAACAGCTCGGGCCTACGACGCCGGACTTTCCGCGCGCGTCCAATTCCGGCTCGAGGATTACCGCGAGCACCACGGCCTTTATGATCGGGTCGTGAGCGTGGGAATGTTCGAGCATGTAGGGACACCCCACTACGAGACCTTCTTTAGCAAGATCCGCGAGCGGCTGGCCCCCGGAGGGCTCGCGCTCCTCCACCATATCGGCCAAAGCGGCCCCCCCTGCCGGACCAACCCATGGATCCGCCGGTACATCTTCCCAGGCGGCTACAGTCCGGCGCTCTCCGAGGTCATTCCCGCGATCGAAAAGGTCCGCCTCAAGGTTGCCGACATCGAGGTCCTCAAGTTTCATTACGCATATACCCTGCACGAATGGCAGAAACGCTTTCAGGCGCGGCGGGCTGAGGTCGTGCGGCGCTGGGACGAGCGGTTCGCGCGCATGTGGGAATTCTATCTCGCCGCCTGCGAGGCCTCGTTTACGATCGGCGACCTTGTGGTCTTCCATATTCAGATCGCCCGTTCGCTCGAGGGACTGCGCATGACGCGGGACGCCTGGTACGCCCAACATGATTTGAAAGACGAGATCGTCGAGAGCGCCTGATTCTGCAGGAAGTCGTCGTGGGCCACCGGGAGAATTCTTGCGAAGGTCCGTGCCCGTTGGGGAACCTCCCATAGAGACCCGCGGTCAGCCCTACTGCAAAGGCCCCAGTGTCCGTCCCTTGTGAACGGGTGGGGTGTATGGTGTAGTACGGCCCTGCAGTATCGTGGCGTGCGTCGCGATGCCGAACGGACCGCATCACAGAACAACAAAGCGCCCCAGGAGCAGCAAATCATGAGCCGACACACGCTTTCGCAGACATACGATCAATCCACCGTGTTTCGCATGTCGGGCGCCGCAGTGTTAGCGATCCGCTTCATCCTTGGCTGGATCTATTGGGGCGGCGGCACGCGGCGTTTCATATACGCCCCTCAAAAGCTTAATCCTCATGCCCACAGCTGGATGGCCAATAAGCTTCAGGGGGGAATGCCCGGGGCGGTGCTCGGGCTTGGGCATGTGTTGAGTGCCATCCTCCACCACCCGGAACTCGTCTACGCCCTACTTGTATTGGTCAGCGCCGTCGAGCTCATCTGCGGCATCGGGCTTATTCTCGGCGTTTTGACGCGCGCGAGCGCCATCCTCAGCATCGCCCTTAGCGTCTCGCTCATGCTGGTTTTCGGGTGGCAGGGCGCCACTTGCATCGACGAATGGACCATGGCGGCATCGACCTTCGCCATGGGCTGTACGATATTCGCGGCAGGCAGTGGCGTATGGTCCATCGATAGCTGGCTGCTACGCCGGAATCCCGCGCTAGCGGACGCGGGATGGTTCCGCTGGTTTGGCAGCGCGCCGTTCAACGCTCGCGAGACCGAGGGCTGGGGCAAGGGGCTTGCCATCGTGGCCGCGCTCTTTACGCTCGTGTTCTACAACTACTACCGCGGTTCTATCTTTACCAAATTTCATGGCGGACCGGTAAGCGCCGGTAAGCACCATATCAGCCTAAGCCGCGCGACGCTTCATAAGGATGGTCGCCTGAAGGTATTCGCCTACCTGGACGGGGGGACGCCGGCCGTGCCCTCGCACGTGGTCAAGGTCGTCGTCGAGGGACCGAAGGGGGTCGTGGAGGCCTGGCAGGGCAAGGACCTTGAGGGCGCGGTCGAGGGGCATATCAAGAACGTCTACCGCTACAATAAGTTCGCGCCCGGGCTCTTTGGTCTCAAGGCCAAGATGGGGGCCAAGGCCTGGATTACCCTGCGCCCGACGGCGGTCATGCACATCAAGGCCGGGCACTACACGGTGCTATTCGAAAACATCAACGGCAAGATGTTCGAGACCAAGGCCCTGCTGTCCTGACGGGAGCCCGCTGTCGAATGGTGGGCCTTACCAAGCCTTGGTCAAAACCAGGGCGACGCGGGTGTCATG
>JAJYPQ010000621.1 GCA_021795255.1 Pseudomonadota bacterium | reverse complement strand
CATCGACCGGCCAGCGGGTCGTCGCCCTGTTCGATACGGCGGGCATATCACAGCCGCCCAGGCCAGTCATCCAAAGGGCGATCCGGGACGGCGCCACGCGCATCATCATCGCCAGCGATTCCGGCGAGGGCGGGATCAAAGCCGCGCTTACGGGGATCCACATTATCCAGACGTGGGGCCTCAAGATCCCCATAGTCTGGACTGTGCCGCCCGAAGGCCAGGACTGGGCCGACATCTTAGAGAAGGAAGGGGCCGACGCCGTGTGCGCCGCCCTGGTCGCTGGCGAGCGCCAGATCCCGGCCCCGGAGGTCAGCGCGGTTACGAAGGCCACCGCCACGGTCTGGTCGATCCAACCCTGGCGCAAGGCCGCCATGCCAGTCATGCCGTGCGCCACCGTGCCGGTAGAGCAGGCCCGCATCATCCTGAAAGACGGGGTGCAGGCGATGGTGACCGACTACGTTTCCTGGCTCGCTCAACTCGATGAGCGCAAGGAGAACGGTGCAAAGGGCCGTTTACCGACGGCACGCCCGTGGCTCTTCCGGCCCACCACGGGCACAGGCAAAACGACCGAACTTAAGGACCTCATCCACAACGCCGCGATCTTGGCCGCCGACGGCGCGGGCCTCGCGCTGGTCCCCACCCATGACCAGGCTGCGGCCTACGAGGAGTCCGGCTGGTGGCACTACTATGGTCGCTCTCCTGACCCGGAGTGCCCGGGCTACTGCCCAAATCACGCGGCGATGATGCAGGCCGTCAAGGCCCACCATATCCCTCAAGCCGAGTTTTGCCACCGTTGCCCAAATGGCTTGAAATGGGCGGAGAAGTGGGAAGAGCTGGCGGCGATGGGCTTCACAGGCGAGAAACTAGCCGAACTCGAAACCTGCGTCTGGCAACAACACTTACGCGACACGATACAAGCACAATTCGTGGTCGCGCCCATCGCGTCTTTTAGTGAGACGCTGGCCGGTTGGGCCAAGGACGGGCTCGACGCATCGGGAGACAAACCGATGCGTCGCCGCCTGGTGGTAGTGGACGAGCATGTGCAAATGTCGGTGCCGATAGAGGTTGGATTGCCGGACATCGACTTGTGGTCACGGCGCACTCAAGACACCGTGCGCACGCTGGAGATCGCTCAGGCCAAAATCGAAGCGACAGATAAGGCTGTGGGAGGCGCCTCGACGATCGGGGCCATTCAAAAATCAGCAGCCGAGCGCGAAGAGCAAATCGCAGCGGCCAAGGCCGCCCTCGACCTCTTCAAGACTCTGGGTGCAGAGATGGGCCGGTTGGTAGGGAAGGAAGGGCGTATCTCGGTCGCGCCCGCGCTGCTGGATGCCGTCCAGAGGGTTTTAGAAGTTGACGACGAGGATGTGGCCGCCTGGGAACGGCTGGATTTTAACCGAGACGGTACCCTCAAATTGACACCCCTGCGGGCCGCATGGGCTATTCGCAAGACGCTTGAACATGGGGACGGGTACGTCAAAGACGGCGTGCTCACCGTGGCTGGCGTGCGTCCGATCCTCGACCGCATAGGCAAGCGCCCGATCGCCTTCTTTGATGCGACGCCAGACCAGGTAACGGTGGACGCGGTCACCGCGCACGGTGGACAGGTCATTGACGCCATCGCGGTCCAGCATGTCAGGATTATCAGGAAACCCCAGCGGTCTTGGGGATTGTCGCCATTCAACCCTGAGTTCGCGACCTTGGACCAGCGTGAGCGTGAGGTCCGACGTTACAAGGCCTTACGCGCCCTACACCCGGATGCGGCGCTTCTGGTGCATAAAAAAGCCCACGTCGCCATCGACCCCGACAACGAGGACGCGTCCATTGGCCATTGGGGATCGCACCACCGGGCACATGACGAGTGGTCGGAATACGATGAGATCGTCATGGCGGGAAGTTTTTTCCCGCCCATGCACGTCTGGCGGGGCCAGTACCAGGCGGCGCGCGTGGCGGCGCTATCCGTTGGGGCAGACCCGGCCCATTGGCCCGAGTGGCCGGACGATGCACAAACGGAAGACGCAGCGTGGGGCTGTGAGGGAACCCGCGATGTTCAGTCCAAGCACCCGCTCCCTACAGATCCAAGTATTCGGGCTTGGTTGTTAGGACTTAGCACAGCCGAATCAGTGCAAGCCATCGGACGGGCGCGGGGAGCGAACCGGGACCCGTCAAAGCCCGTGACCATCCACATCTATGGAGGGCTGCCCTTGGAGGGGCTGGGAGCGTATGGCATAGCCATTGATTCATACGAAGCAGACGACCCCGCCTTGGGTGCTAGCCGTTCAAGGAAAGCGATCGAGGCGCGGCAGGTGATCGCCAAGGCGCTCTCCGCTGGAGAGCGGACCATCAACGGCATCCGTGAATGGGTCAAGCGCCGGTTCGGGCTGGTGGTCGGGGTCGATCGCGTCCGGTCCGTTATGCGGTCCCTGGAGGCCTCGGCCCGCGCGAGCGGGGATGACATCGAGCAAGTTTTCCGTGCGGTCGCCAGACGCGCCGACGCGTACCTCCACCAAGCGCACGACAACATCGAGAA
>JAJYPQ010000097.1 GCA_021795255.1 Pseudomonadota bacterium | reverse complement strand
TTGTGACTGCCTGGGGCTCTTCTCTGAGAACGCGCATAGTGTCTCCTCCGTTACTCGCCAAAAGCGTGCGGCGGTTGCGAAAAGTCGTTGGTCATGCGGTAGGCTTGCTGTTTCAGCGAATAGGCCATATTGAGCGTAGCACTCGCGAAATCTTCCGCATTCTTCATGATGGGATCGCTCAGCGCGGCGATCTCGGCCTTTTGAAAGCGCAGCAACACAGTGTCTGCCGTCTTCTTGATGATTTCCATCGTTTACCCCTCCTGATTGCGTGATCTTAGGGTCTCTATCGCGACCTTAAGCGCGCATGGCCGCGCCACAGTATGGAAAGGTAGACAGGCCCCGGATATCCAAGTTCCCCCCGCGAAAAGAGAAACACAGGTCCCATCGCCGAATAAATCACTCGGTGTGTGAGCCGCGCGAATACAGGGAGACGAGTATGGAGATCATGGCCTCTGCGCGGACGTGGCCGCTAAAAAGGTGGGTTCGAGGCGCGCGCTGCCCTAGAGACTGGGCGACAACTCTATAAATCTCTGAAAGCGGAGTACCCATCCTCCTTGGGATCACGAAGATACGGTCAATCACAGGGAAGTCGGGCACGAGGCGTAAGCATTCCAGGATGGAGGAAGACCGGGGCCTAAAAACGTCGTTCCCCCTACGCAGCCGGTGTAACACCGGGTACTAAAAAAAACGCTGGGGTCACGCCTGAAAAGTTGCTTACGGCACGTCCCGCACTATCCTTAGGATATAATGAACGCCGCAGGGCTCACCGCAACCTAGATCGCCTGGCCACTCGCTTATTCACAGCCTGCCCCTTCCCGTGCTTCTCCTGATCCGAACTCGAATGTCTCCATTTTCGGGGGACTAGTTATTCAATTCGCATGGGTAGTTGGCGGAGAGGGAGGGATTCGAACCCTCGGTACGCTTTTGACGTACACACACTTTCCAGGCGTGCTCCTTCAACCGCTCGGACACCTCTCCCCCGGGCCGCCAAGACTAACCTAGCTTGCGATCCGCCGCAACGAGCGGCTTTACCCCCTCATGTAAAACGTCGAGCCACTCGAGCCAGTAACTTTGCGGCCCCACATTCGATACGCGCCCCGCGCCTCCGCCCATGCGTCCTAAGCGAGGGACGAGCCCGAATGCACCAAAACCGAAGCCACCTCAGAAGCGAGCATCCCTGGATATCCCCGAACAGCACTAGGCTCCTTAGGGGAAGAACGCTATACTCCGCGCCGATGGCGAATACAACTCTTATGAAACCGACCACTCTCTTCCGTGAACGCGCCACCCAGCTTGCGCGGCACAGCACGCCCTACCGCGACCCCATAGCAAGAGTCAATTGGGATCGCTTATCGCGCAACACGTTTTGGTTGCCGGAACAGGCCATATCATTGTATGGAACTCCCGAGTACACCGCTTTACCGCTCGATATCCGTCACACGCTGTCGCATTACGAATTTGTGCGTTTTCTCGACGCCGGAGTCTGGCTTGAGAGCATATTCCTTGAGCGCCTTGCGAAAGCTACACATAACGGACCCATGGAATCGCGTGTGTACCATCTCCACGAGCTGCGCGAAGAGGCGGGTCACAGCCTGATGTTTCTTGAATTTTTTGCTCGCAGCGGACTTCGAGATGGAGTCTTCCTCCAACAGTACGACTGGCTTTTAACACGCCTAGGCCGACAGCTACCCTTCCACTCCACACTCTTCTGGGGCGCGATCTTACTGGGGGAAGAGGTGCCCGATCGCTTGAATCGCTATATTCGGTTACACGCCGAAGGGGTGTGTCCCGTCGCGGTCGAGCTCTCCGTGCTTCACAGTACCGACGAGGCGCGCCATATCGCCTATGGGCGAGAAATCCTCACGACTCGGCTGGACGCCTCTCGTCCGACGACAAGACGATTCTTTGCCGCCGTTCTAAGCATGCTGTTAAAGCGTTTTGTAACGACATTCTATTACCCTCCCGATAGCCTTTACAGCGAGGCGGGTCTCCCAAGCGGCCCTTGGGCCGCGCGCGCCCGCTCCAGCGCTACGAGGCGACTTTTCGTCGCTCACTGCCTCGGTCCCACGGTGACGCGCCTGCGCGGCCTCGGGCTTCCTATCAATTGGCCATGAGCACGCTATTGCGTGGTCATACTTTTCACGACAAGGTCGTTACGCACGCTCACCACGCCGCGGGTCCTGCGAGCTATTCGAGTGGCTTGCCGGACTTGGCTTGCGCGGTCGACGAACCCGCTTAAGATTACGTGGCCACGGTACGTGTCGACCTTGATCTGGAATCCCTGGAGCGCCTGATCTTCCAGCAGCTTGGCCTTGATCTTTGAGGTAATGGCCGAATCATTGAAATACTGCCCCGTCGTCTCCTGTGAACCGGTGCTGGCGCAACCAGCTCCTAACGCCAGTACTGTTCCCAGAACTGCGCTGAATAAAACCCTCTTCGGAGTTAAAACGCCGTATTTTTTCATCATTGTAACCGCCCTCTCGTTTTTGTTGTGGGAAATCCTATTGCCCATTTAGCTGTTAATCGAATCGATCCATTTCTTGATGTTCTCTTGCGATTCACCGTGACGTTCCTGGATTTTCCCCAGAAGCTTATCGTAGTTACCCTCAATTTCCACGAGATCGTCGTCCGTAAGCTTCCCCCAGCGGCGTTTGGCTTCGCCCTTCACCTGCGACCACTTGCCTTGCATCTGCTCTTGATTCATAGACAAGCTCCTTTTTGATTCAAATTCGAGATTAACACCTCAGTCTAAACACCTCCATGACCACCTACTCCCTCGGTACCCATGCGAAACCAGCGCTGCGCACCCAGAAGAGCAAGGCAAGGGCATGATGTCTGCCCCCGCGAAATGCCGGTCATTCACGGCGCGTGTCGCTAAGATCGCCGCCGCAAGACAGACTGACGTCGCGCTATGCAAGCCCGCGCACGGATGGCCTTGCCCTTGGTGTCCGGTAGCGCCTTACCTACCGCCACGTACGATTTGGTAGGATAGAGTGCCTTGAGGGCGATTTTGCGAGCACGACTGGCGCGGGTACTAAGTCGTAGTAAGCGAACAGCCGCAACGAATACCGTATGCGCTGAAACAATCGCCGCGTAACTGTAATAGGACCCCTGGACATCATACGACCCCCTGCGCTCGACAATGGTGGGATCATTGTCGAGCGAAACACAGGAGGCCGCATCTGACCTTAGACCGGGCAGGAATGACTTTGGAGTGCGGATACCCGCTGAGACTGCAGGAATTGTGTAACAAATGGGGAGATCGCACGCGGATGACGGGCCTGCTGCTCTCGGACCCCGCGTCCGAGGAACTCCAGAAACCAGACCTGGTGCGCAATCTCCTCGTGGAGAATGGCAAGCGCTACATTATAAGTGCGATGATCCTTGCCCGACGTGATTCCACACAAGTGGGTATAAGCGCGCACCGACTCCTCCGCCGAGCGCAACAAGACCGGAAGAATCTCCGGTACGTCGGCCTCAGCCGGCAGGTTACGGAGCCCGCCTAAGGCTCCAAGCTCCCCGGTAAAAGTAGCAGGTAGGCGCCCCCCGAGCTCGTAGATTCGAGGAATTAAGACTTCAAAGTGGTTACGGTCCTCTTCCCGAGCATCATCTATTACCCTGCGCAGCGCGTCCCCTTCGACCCCCACGAGATGCATCCGCAGCAAAGTGTAATAGTAGTAGTTCGCCATCTCGCCCAGCGCCCGTTCAACCAATAGGTCGACCAAACGTTCTGCATCCACCCCGCTTCCTTCGACAAGCTCCCTTGCTACGCACCTAGCCATACCGCCTCCTTAATGGTTACCCCGGGGCGCTCTCCAGCGCTTCCGTAAGGTGAACCTATTGTCGGGCGGATGCGCTCGCTAGGCGATCAGACCAAGGTCTGACTAAGTTACTGGTAGCCCTGAGCTCGATCACGGGCCATCTCTTCCGTGGACTTAGACGCGGCAGCGGCCTTAGCGGCGGCCTCTTCTACCGCATAGCGTGCCTTTTCCTTACTCTGGTCCATAGCGTCCGCCATGCGCCGCGTGACAGTCCGGGTGGCCTCGCGCGCGGCGCCCACCGCATTACGGACGGCTCCCGACACCGTACCCTTCGTAGTCTTTGCATAGTCACTGAGTGAGGAACGCACTTCGCGGCCCGATTTTGGGGCCAATAAGGTCGCGGCCACATAGCCCACAACCGCCCCACCCACGAACACCATCAGTTTGGATACCGTGCCCTCCTGAGATACCGATCTATACTGCGAGCTGCCTTCCATGTACACCTCCTAAAGAAAAATTAACCCGAGATTCTAAGCTGCATCGCGTGGACTACGGCCGACAAGGTAGTACACGATCATCCCCACGACCGGGAAGATAATGACCACAATGATCCATATCACTTTATGCTTTATGCCTGCAGACCCTAGCAAAACGCTGATGATGGCGATTATGTCAAGAATGACAATGATCGTTCCAAGAAGCGAGTATGAGCCCATGTTCCTCACCTTTTTTGCTCTCTTTGAGCATCCAGATCAGGCTACCAGATAGACTCATACCCGCCATCGACCTCAGGACCGATATCAGGTAGGAAAAATGTAATGGAAAAACTCGGTTCGGCTTGAGACGCCACACTTTTCGTAGATGGTACTAATATGTTGCTTTAAGGTCTTCTCGGAATTGCCTGTTAATCTAGCCATTTCCTGGGTTGATAGGCCTTTCAGAAGCAGTCGCGCCACCTCACACTCTTTGTTCGTCAGAGTCGCTTGATTTAAAGCCCGCTCACGGGCACCGATAAGCCCCTTGGGCTCCTGCCAGAGGCGCTCCAGAACCCGCTTCAGGTCGCTACTGGAAAACGGTTTTTCTAAAAGGTAGGCCGCGCCATGATTGAGGGCCTCCTTAACTCGAGTCTGGTCGGCAAAGGCGCTGATCACCACCACCGGCATTGGCATGCCTGCCTGTTCGATCTTGCGTAACAGCTCAAGTCCGTCAGGCTTCCCTGTGTCAAGCATGATATCGGTTATGACCGCATCGTACGAGGCGTCTTTCCAGGCCGCCAACGCCTCTTCAAAGGTCGATACCCATCGGCAAGCCATGCCTAAGGCCTGCAAGGACTGAGAAAGGGCTTGGCCAGCTACGCTTTCATCCTCGATCAAAAGAATTTGCCGGGTTCGCCGCATGGCGCCCGTCTCCCGCCGCCGGGACTCCTGCATCCCTGCGGACACACCCACCTTCGCTAATCGTGCCGTCATCACATCCCCTTTCTTTTTACCACGCTGACTACTTGTCTGCTCCACAATGCGCTACTTCCACCTATTGCACTGCACCACGTACCGGTACCGCAATACGCCCTTTATTGCTCTTTGCTGCCAAAAGTTTCGCATCCGCTGCCCGCCGCAAAAGCTCAGCCGATGTCGTAGGGTAGGTCGATATGCTATAAGAAAAACGCATGGGCCAAAGAGACATAGTCGCCTGGGCCACATCCTTTACCAATCGTATGGCAAGGTCATCCGCGAGACGCTCGCTAATTTCCGGGAGAATCATGGCAAACTCATCGCCTCCGATACGGCAAGAGATATCCACACCCTTGCGGGCGCGTTCCGCCAACACCTTGGCCGTGCGGCGCAATATCTCATCACCCCCAGAAAGTCCGAGATGGGTATTTGCCTCTTTAAAATCATCCAGATCGATCAACAATAAAGACACATCGCGACGATAGCGCTCGGCGCGAGCAAGCTCCCTGTTGAGGGCCATATCAAAATTCCGCCGATTACCAATTCCTGTCAAGGGGTCGTGCTCGGCAAGCCAGGCCACGCGCGCGTACTCAGCCCCGTTCCTGAGGGTCAAGGCCAAAATCCGGCCACAGGCTTGGGCGAAATGTCGCTCCCAGGGGGAAAAGTCCTCGCCAGCGCCGTCCCGAACAAAATCTAGCCGTCCGACGCAAACGTAATCCACCGCGAGCGGGATCGTTAGCGCCACTACACCTCTGTCCGGCTGGGCGCCACTCTTCTTCAGGTAGGGGAGTTGAGGAATTTCTTCGGCGGATTGGGCGTGGATGACGTCAAGATCGCACAAGCTCGGCTCCAGCGATCTCTTGAACGCACAGGTCTCAGCGGTCACGAGCGCTCCGGGGCGCGACCAGCGCGCTCGCACATCCATGATGTCATTCTCAAGCTGCAACACCACGACATGCTCCGAGGGGATGAGTTCAGCCATAGCCACAAGCGCCGCCGGAAGGGCCTCATCCAGATCTAGGGACTTTCCAGCAAGATAGGCGATCTGCATGAGCCAATCGAACCCTGTTCCCCCGATCCTTCCACGGCTCTCATCCGGCCCCATCTTGCTTTAATCCGTTTAATCGCAGGGGCCATTGTACAAAGGTGCAACGGTGCCATTATCAGACATAGGTCGGACGGACAGAGTTATTTCTAACCAGCTCGAACCGTTTTAGGCGCTTGTTTTATCAAGAGTACTTCGCACCTTATCGATCAAGGTACCCACGCCAAACGGTTTGGAGAGGTAACCTGCAAACCGTGATCCGTTCGTCTTTTTCTGCGCGCTTCCCTCGTCATACCCACAACACAACAAAACCGGGATGCGGGCGTCCAAGGCGTGCATCTCCTTGAATGCATCCTCCCCGCCCTTTCTCGGCATGGACAGATCAAGAATCACAAGATCGATACCCCCCATGTTTTCCCGGAACATGCGCACCGCCTCGAGACCATCCGGCGCCAGCAATACGTGGTAACCAAGCGGTTCCAGGGCGCGCTGGGCGAGCGAGCGCAGCATTTCCTCGTCATCCACAAACAAAATGGTCTGGTGGGAAGCCGGAGTCGTGATACGGACCTCCGGCGGACTGCGCCGTTCGCGCTCTGGCGCGGCCGGAAGAAACACGCGAACTGTCGTGCCCCTGCCTGGTTCCGTCTCGATATCTATGCCCCCTCGGTAGGCCTTAATGAGGCTTAAGACTACGCTCAAACCGACGCCGCGGGCGCCTTCCTTAGTGGTAAAAAAGGGCTCAAAGACACGCTCCTTAAGGGCTGCATCCATACCTCGACCGGTATCGGTCACCTCAAACACCGCATGCGGCCCGATCTGGGGCCAGCCATAGGCAAACTTCCGCCGATCCCCATCCTCTATGTCCATACAATCGGTCGTGATCGACAAGGTTCCGCCGGAATCCGCCATGGCTTCGCTCGCGTTTAAGCAGAGATTCAGCATAACCTGTTGTATCTCTGCCGGATCCGCCTCGATCGGTGGCACATCGGGCCTCAGCGCCTTACGCACCACAATGGATTTGTGCATCTGCGAGCGCAGGATAACCAACATGGTCGTTACCATGCTATTGAGATACACAACCTCCAGCGCACCCTTCCCCGGCCCCGCGAAATCGAGAAGCTCACGGTTGAGCTCGGCTGCCCGTTGGGACGCTTGAATGATGGTTTCGATATCCGCCAGCACGGCGTGTCCCGGCGGCAAAGCCATGCGTGCAAGCTCCGCGCTACCCACGATGCCCGTCAAAATGTTATTGAAATCGTGCGCGATCCCAGCGGCCAAAACCGCTGTATTCTCATGCTTCTGGGACTTTATCAGTAACTCCCGTAAACGCTGGGCATTGTCTTCTGATTCATGGCGGCGCGTCACGTCCCGGGACACGGCGATCCAATAATCGGGGTTCGACAGAGGGGTCGCCGAAAAATCCGTCCAAATCATTTCGCCGTCGGGTCGATAATCGATAAGTTCTGCACGCACCGGATGACCGGCCTTCATCTCATGTCGGATCTCGTCCATCCTGCGCATATCCGTCCGGGGTCCGGGCGTCAAGCACAGTAGGCGGTCTCTGCCACCTGTCCCATTTTGTTCCATGCGCCGGGCGCATGCCGGATTCCGATAGAGAGTCTCGTAGCTTTCGCCTGAGCGTGCACGGGCTATGAGAAGAGACTCCTCCATATAGGAAAGCGCCTCGGTCAAGAGGTCCTTATCGGTATGGGCCAATACCAAGCCATGCAATCGCGCGGCTAGGCGTTGCTCGTTCTTACACTCAAGGTAATCAAGGGCGCCCCAGCGGATCGCCTGAGCCGCCTTATCGGGGAGCAGTTCCTCGCACAGCACCAAAACCGGACGTAAACCCATCACAACCGGGCCTGCACTCAGCTGCGCAAAAGCCGCCGCACTGATAACGATGGCATCCAGGGTGGCGTCCTGCAACCGAGCGCCCAAGGTGGACGACCAGCTCGCATCTTGGATCTCGATCGTGAGCCCTTCGGTCTGGCAAACCTTTGAGACCGAAGCGACATCGACGTCCACACAGAGCAAAGACAGAGTCCGTTTAATAGTTGTCATGCAACACAGTGGCCTTCATTGGTCTTTAGAAATGGGTTGTGGGGATCTTTAGGCTGACTGAAACCGAAGCACGAAACGAGTCCCGGTAGGGCCCGTGTGCCCAAGCGTAAGCTGGGCCCCCGCGGCGCTCGCGAGGGCATGCGCGATAGCAAGTCCAAGACCCATTCCGCTTGTGCGACTTGTCGTCAGTGGCTCGAAAAGTCGTTCGCGGACCTCATTCGGGAGACCGGGGCCACTATCTTCTACCCACATCTCAATGTGGGCGTCGGTCCGATGGACCTGAACCCAAAGGCTACGACCCCCAAGAGCGGGCTGTTCCGTCAAAATATGCAATGAATTGAGGATCAAGTGATCAATTGCCTGAACTAAGAATTTGGCATCGGCCACAACCGTCGTGTCGTCCGCTTGATCGACAACGAGGCTCACATGCGACTGCCGCGCCAAAGGCCTCACCATTTCTGACACTTCGCCGAGAACCGAAGCCAAACTGATCGGAGAGCGACAAATTTCGCCTGAAAACTCTGAGATCTGCGCTACAACTCGTCGCACCCGAACGTTAATGCGGTCAAGCTGTTCCACTATCTGCTGACGGACCTGATCAACATTAACGTCAGGGGATTCCAGACGTTCGACCAGAAGATGGATGTTATGAAGGGGGTTACGAACGTCGTGTAAAACCGCGGAAAGACTGATCCAAAGCGCTTGATTGCGCTCCACGCTCATAAGCCGCTGACGAAACCCTTCGGAAGTGACCAAGGCCTGAGCAAGCTTGATGCGGGCCCGCCACCACGCCGTGACTGCGCCCACGGCGCCACCTAACAGCGCTGGTGCCGCTAACAAGAGTAAGACGGCGTGGTGTAAGGAAAACAGTTCGCCGGATAGCCGATAGTGGCTACCGAGATAGTGGTAGGCTATGTAACCACCCAGGAGACCTAAGGACACACCCCCTAAGGTATAGAGTGCCCCGCTTAAATCGTGGTGGAAACCCTTTTGCTCAGGGCCTTTGGCCCGCAAATAAAGAAGGTTTGCGCGTCCTTTCGCGCGTCTCGTCCGCCACGGCAACTGTTTCGGCAGATCCTTGAGGCGCCCGGCAATACCCTTGTCCGGATAACTTCCTGTCATGTACCCCGTCCTCTTCGCCATCATTGCGAAGCCATTGCTCAACACATTCCAGGAGGCTAAATACCCAATACCGCCCCTGGATAACAACCCCACAAACTGTTGCCAATCCCCGGGATTGGCGGAGAGGGTGGGATTCGAACCCACGTGGGGCAATGCCCCCAACAGATTTCGAGTCTGCGCCGGTATGACCGCTTCGGTACCTCTCCCCGAGCCATTAAGCTTACTTGGAGTCGCCAAGAAAGAATAGAGGGGGTATGATCGCAGCCATCATCTATTGCAGGGACCGAATGATGGGGACACGTCCCTCGCCGCTCTTATGGACCATAGGCCCGTAAAACTCAAAGGTGCAATGGCTCTTTTGGCGGCAGTAGCTTGCCTTAGCGCCTGCTCGTCGCGCCACAGCCACCCCAAACTTGTCCGTCTCCCGCAGCAAAAACACGATGAGCTGGTCGTCCTGACCCGTAACGGACCCACGACCTATTATCAGGGGGCCCAGGGGCCGGCCGGCATTGAATACGACATGGCCCGAGATTTTGCTGACTATCTCGGTCTACGCCTCAAAATTCGCGTCATACCCCACGACCGCGGCCTCATGAAGGCCCTCGCGGCCGGAGACGGAGACCTTGTGGCTGGTCTCACCATCACCAAGGCCCGCCAAGCAGAGGCCCGATTTGGCCCCCCGTACGATGTCGTTCACGAGCAGCTCGTGTACCGTTCAGGCACGCGCGCGCCGCAGACCCTGAAGAACCTCGTAGGGCGCCAGATCGAGGTGGTCGCGGGCTCCAGCGCCGAGTCTCGATTGGCTTCCTTGAGGCGAGCCCTGCCTGGACTCAGCTGGACCGCTGCCGCCCATATGCAAACAGATGAACTTCTGTTTCTGGTGTGGCAAGGTTTGCTCCGATTCACGATTGCCGATTCCAATGTCGTGGCCGTTAACCGGCGCTACTACCCGGCGCTCCATGTGGCCTTTAATATCGGTCCTCCTGAAGAACTGGCCTGGGCCTTTCCTAAGAACCGTGACAATAAGCTCTATCGATCCGCTTTTAGCTTTTTTGAGGAGCTTCGTAAATCCGGGCAGTTAGCTGACCTCATTACCCGCTACTACGGTGTCACTCGCTTCAATTATGTCCACATCAGCACCTATCTCCAAAAGGTACGCAACACCTTGCCGACCTATGCACCCCTCTTTCGGGCCGCTGGTATACGCTATCGTATCCCCTGGCGGCTGCTCGCCGCGATTGCCTACCAGGAATCCATGTGGGAGCCCGATGCCGAATCCCCGACGGGGGTCCAGGGCCTCATGATGCTGACCAACGATACCTGCTTGTCTCTCGGGGTCACGGACCGCCTAAACCCTCGGCAAAGCATAGACGGGGGGGCTCGCTATATACGCAGCCTGCTCGATACCCTCCCGGCAGCAATTCCCGAGCCCGATCGAACCTGGATGGCGCTCGCGGCTTATAATATCGGGCTAAACCTCCAGCAGGACGC
>JAJYPQ010000096.1 GCA_021795255.1 Pseudomonadota bacterium | reverse complement strand
CGTGTGCTACGACCTCCGTTTCCCCGAGTTGTTCCGGATCCTTCTTGCCAAAGGGGCCGAGATCATAAGCCTACCGGCGGCGTTTACGGTGCCGACCGGCGAAGCGCACTGGGATGTATTGCTGCGCGCCCGGGCGATCGAGAACAGCTGTTATGTGGTGGCCGCAGCCCAGAGCGGCCACCACGACAATGGCCGTGCGACATATGGCCATAGCATGATAGTGGACCCCTGGGGAACGGTCCTCAGCTGCAAGCCTGAAGGGACCGGGGTGGTCCTTGCGCGCTACGAACGCGAACGGGTGGATGCAGTACGGCGCCGCCTTCCCAGCATCAAGCACCGGAGACTGTAATGGCAACCGATATCTCGCACGCAAAGAATCTCGAGAAGGCCCAAGAATTCTTGTTGACGCCGGCTGGTATAGGGGCGGACGAACTGGAACAAGTCATGGGCCGAATGTTGAGCAGTAAGCTCGATTACGCAGATTTGTACTTTCAGTATAGTCGCGAGGAGTCCTGGTCCCTGGAGGAGGGTCAGGTAAAGTCCGGCAGTCGCGATATCGAGCAGGGCGTGGGGGTACGGGCGGTAGCCGGTGAAAAGACCGGATTCGCCTACTCCGACGAAATCATCATGCCGGCCTTGCTGGACGCCGCCCAGGCGGCGCGCGCCATAGCCCGTGGTGGGCAAGAGAGGCAACAGGCGATCGCGGCCCGTAGCGGCCACAGCCTGGCCCTGTATGCGCCCTGCGACCCACTCTCGAGTCTCGAGGACACCGCAAAGGTGGGGCTGCTTGAAAAGGTCGAGCAGGAGGCGAGGCGCTTGGATCCGCGTGTGAAGCAGGTCATGGCGAGCCTAGGCGGGTCCCAGGAGACTGTCTTCGTGATGCGTAGCGACGGGGTTATGGCGGCCGATATCCGTCCGCTTGTACGTCTCAACGTCTCTGTTATCGTGGAACAAGACGGTCGCCGCGAGCACGGGTCCGCGGGCGGTGGCGGACGAACGGACTACGGCTATTTCCTTACTGAAGAGCGGGCCTTGGGATACGCGCGCGAGGCGGTGCGCCAAGCCCTTGTGAATCTAGAAGCGACGCCTGCTCCGGCCGGGACTATGCAGGTGGTGCTTGGCCCGGGCTGGCCTGGCATATTGCTTCATGAGGCGATCGGCCACGGTCTCGAGGGCGATTTTAACCGGAAGGGGACGTCGGCGTTCGCGGGGCGGTTGGGAGAGAAGATTGCCTCCTCCGCTTGCACGGTGGTCGACGATGGGACCCTCCCGGGCCGGCGAGGGTCTTTGAACGTGGATGACGAGGGCACGCCCACCCAAAGCACTGTTTTGATCGAGCGCGGTATCTTAAAGGGTTATCTGCAGGATCGTATGAACGCGCGGCTTATGGGAATGGCGCCGACGGGCAACGGTCGACGCGAATCTTACGCCCATCTTCCGATGCCGCGCATGACCAATACCTACATGCTGGCCGGGGAGACGCCGCCAGAAGAGATCATAGCGTCGGTAAAAAAGGGTCTCTACGCCGTGAATTTCGGTGGCGGACAAGTCGATATTACCTCCGGTAAATTCGTGTTTTCGGCGAGCGAGGCCTATCTTATCGAAAACGGCCGGATAGGTCGGCCGGTGCGCGGGGCCACTCTCATCGGCAGCGGACCGGAGGTGTTGACGCGCGTGACTATGGTGGGTAACGATCTCGCGCTGGATTCCGGGGTCGGGACCTGTGGTAAAGACGGCCAGAGCGTGCCGGTGGGCGTCGGTCAGCCCACCTTGCGTATCGATGGCCTGACTGTCGGCGGTACGGAGGAGTAGTGGGCGCGATCAGTGTAGACACCAAACGGACAGCGTCGCTTGAAGACCTCGCCGCTCAAGCCTTAGAACTCGCTCGACGGCAAGGCGCAACCGCCGCCGAGGTCAGTGGTGGTCTCGGGACGGGTCTCTCGGTCACGGTCCGTCGCGGGGAGGTCGAAACCGTGGAGCACCACCGCGACAAGAGCCTTTCTGTCACCGTATATTTCGGCGCTCGCAGCGGTTCGGCCAGCACCTCGGATTTCCGTCCTGACGCCCTGTCTGAAGCTGTGAGGGCAGCGTGTGCCATCGCTCGATACACGGCCGAGGATCCCTTCAATGGCCTGGCCGATCCGGCTCATCTGGCGAAGTCGATCCCAGACCTCGATCTCCATCATCCTTGGGTAGTGACTGTCGATGACGCGATCGGTCTTGCCCAAAGATGCGAGAGCGCCGCGTTTGCCACCGATCCCCGTATCCGAAATTCCGAGGGGGCCACGGTGACGAGCCACGAAGGGACTAACGTCTACGCGACCACTGCGGGTTTTATGGGTGTGGTGCGCGCCACCCGGCATGGCCTGAGTTGCGCGGTGTTGGGAGAAGACGATGAAGGTCGCATGCAGCGCGATTACGACTACGCCTCGGCCCGGGACGCCCGCGATCTGCCAGACCCCGAATCGGTGGGCCGCGAAAGTGCACGCCGCGCCGCGCGACGGTTGGGTTCTCGTCAAATCAAGACCTGTCAGGTTCCGGTCCTCTACGAGGCCCCCGTCGCCCGTAGCCTGTTATCGCATCTGGTGTCGGCCATCACCGGGCCTAGCCTTTATCGGCGTTCTTCGTTTCTGGTCGACAGCGTTGGGACCCAGCTTTTTCCCGATACCGTCCACCTCTACGAGGATCCTCACATACGCAAGGGGATAGGGAGCGCGCCCTTCGACAACGAGGGGGTAGCGACGCGCTATAGCGAGCTCGTGACCGATGGCGTTTTGCGCCGTTATTGCCTCGACAGCTACTCGGCGCGCAAGCTTCAACTCGTCACCACGGGCAACTCCGGCGGCGTTCATAACCTCATGATAAAGCCCGGCCCCGAGGATCTGGCGGATCTTTTGCGGAAAATGGGGCGTGGGCTTTTTGTGACGGAACTCATTGGTTTTGGAATCAACAGCGTGACCGGCGACTACTCGCGGGGTGCGGCAGGCTTCTGGGTAGAGGGCGGAGAGCTCGCCTATCCGGTCGAGGAGATCACGATCGCCTCGAATCTTCGCGATATGTATCGAGGGCTCGTGGCCGTGGGTCGGGACGTCGATCGGCGCCATAATATCTGTACCGGGTCTTGGCTCATAGACCGGATGACGGTGGCCGGAAGCTAGCTGCCGACATCCCACTCGAAGGCGTTGTCGTCGGCCGGGAGTTCGCGATGGGCTATGAGTTTGTCGCCGGTCTTGACAAGCAGCGCGTGGCGACGCGACTTGCGACGCATGTCGTCCAAGATCCAAGCGATGTCGGCCGGATGGCCCAGGCGCCCCTGAGACGTAAGATGGCGGACCGCGATACTGTCTTTGCCGATATCGCAAAGGAGCGGCAAGGGCAGTTCAAGCGGGAGGACAAATCGGTGCGTGATCCACAAGACCGGGCTTTTGCGGTCCACCGCTTGTCGCGCGTCGATACGGAAGTGACCCGCAGCGCCCCCGAGCTTCAGGAGTTCCTCGAGCCAATCCATCGTCAGTCCTTTGTGGATGATGAGTGTCCGGCCCGCATAGCGAGCAAAGAACCGCTCTAGGATTTTTTGGTCGCGACGGGTCGCGAGCGCGCGCAAGACGGGAAGCATGAGCCGATAATGCCAAAGTCGCTAGGATCAGGACAAGACGAATAGGGGAGGATTTATGGAATGTGACGTACTGGTCATCGGTTCAGGCCCCGGAGGCTATCGCGCCGCGGTATTGGCGGCCCTCCAGGGCCAAAAGACCGTGATCGTCGAAAGGGCGACATGGGGGGGTTGCTGCCTGAATCGCGGATGCGTGCCGAAGAAGGATTGGTACCATAGCGCTCGTTTACTCGCCCAGGCGGCCCGCCTGGAGGAACGGGGGATCGCCGGGACGCTCGTGGCGAATCTGGCGCAGGCATGGCGCCACCAGCGCGAGGTTGTTAACACGGTCCGCGAGAGCTACCAGTCCTACCTAAAGCGCCTGGGCGTGCGCGCCCTGGCCGGACACGCCACGTTTACGGCCGACCGAACAGTCCTTGTTCAGCCCTTGGGGGAATCGGTGACCGCGAAGGCCGTTATTATCGCTACCGGCTCAGAACCCATCGTTCCCCAGGGCCTTTCGATCGTTTCGGGTCGGGTCATCCACACCGATCTCCTATTCGATGAACCCGTTCCCTCAGGAAAGCGGGTCTTCCTCGTAGGCGGCGGGATAGTAGGTCTTGAATTTTCCTATATTCTAAGCCAGCTCGGCTGCGAGGTGCGCTGGATGACGCGGCGCGACCCGTTTGCGCGCACCGATTTCAGTTCGCCGGCGATGAGTCTTGTGCGTAGAGGCTTGGCCGATGTCGGCATCGTGCCCTTCGTCGGCACCCTGCGAGCTTTGTCTGTGACGGCGGCTGGAGTTCGTATCGAGATCGATCAGCAGCCCATGGAGGAGGCGGACTGGGTGCTCTTAGCCACCGGCCGACAACCGACGACCCAGGGGCTCGGGCTCGATACGATCGGGGCCCGCTGCGATGATAAGGGCTTTATCATTGTCGATTCCACGCTCCGGACCGAGGCCGATGGCGTGTTTGCCTTAGGCGACTGCGTGGCCGGGCCCATGACCGCCAACCGCGCGCTCTATGAGGCTGGTTTGGTTGTAGACAATATTCTCACGCCAGGCGCGCGTACGCGTGAACTCGCCCGCGTGCCCGAGGCCATTTATAGTGCGCTGGAGCTTGCGCGCGTGGGCCTGACCGAAGATCAGGTTGAAGACCAAGGTCGGGAGCCGGCGGTGGGCTTTTCGGCCTTTGAGACCTCGCCTCGGGCGCTTGGCCAAGGAGAACCCGAGGGTTATGTGCGGCTTATCGCGGATCTCGAGAGCGGCGAGCTTTTGGGGGGCGAAGTGGTGGGGTCGGAGGCCGGCGAACTGATTCACCTGCTCGCATCCGCGCCGCGCCTTGGGGCCTTACGCCGCATCGCCGGTACGGCGTTTAATCACCCCTCCCGGAGCGAGGAGTTTCAGAATGCGGTGGAGACGCTGGCCGCCAAATGGAAGCTGGGCGAGCACGTATTCGGGCCCGAGGCAGCGTTCGGGGGTCCGCGCCTATCGCCCTAGCCCTCGTTTGAGACCGAGCGCGGCCTTATGACTCCTATCCACCCTTAAGCCGCACAAAGCGGGCGGCGCGACGCCCCCCGCTTTGTGCGCGAACGACTATAGTATGGATATGGGCCCCCGTAAGTCGGCGCCGGGCGGCATTGCCTGAGGCCGGTTTTCGGGTGATAGTGCTCAAAAATGAAGGAGGGGCGGATTATGACAGACGAGGCTTTAAGCATACTCAGCGAGGCCATAAAGGCGCGCCGTTGCTGCGCTCTGCGCTATCGCGACCAGACTCAAGCCCGGGTCGTCGAGCCGCATGCCATCTACGAGGATGGGACCGGGGAGGTCATCGTCGACTGCTATCAGGTCGGGGGTTATTCCTCGGCCGATCGGCTCCCTCCGTTTTGGCGCCCGTTTCGTCTGCGCAAAATCAACGCCGTGGCCTTACTCCGCAAGACCTTTGTGCCGCGCCGCTCGGAAGGTTTTAGTCCGACGCGCTTACGTTATCGCACCGGACTCATCTGTC
Source organism: Pseudomonadota bacterium (assembly GCA_021795255.1). The sequence continues at coordinate 5,345 of JAJYPQ010000096.1, read as the reverse complement.
TTGTCTCGGATGTCGAGGAGCCCTTTGTGCGAACGGTGATCCCCCGCTCGGATCCGGTCGGGCCCTTCTTGCCCCAGAAGGCGCCGCGCCGAGCGCGCTAGGTCTCGCCGTTTCCGGAATCTGTTCCACCATTCATGGCCTCAACCAGTCGTTGGAGGCTGCGTGAATCCCGGGCGCGCATAACCTCCGCCGCCCGCACCTCGAGATCGGCGACGTTGCTTTCGCGCACGATCTTTTTGATCTCCAGCATAGCCGCAGGATGCATACTGAATTCGCGTAGACCCAAGCCTAGCAATAAGCGCGTATAGCGGGCATCGCCCGCCATTTCCCCGCACATGGCGACCGGGATCCCTTGTTTACGACCAGCCTCTATGGTCATGGCGATGAGCCGCAAGACCGAGGGGTGTAGCGGATCGTATAAATAATTGACGGCATCGTCGACCCGGTCGATCGCAAGCGTATATTGAATGAGGTCGTTGGTGCCGATCGATAAAAAGTCGAGATGGGCCGCGAACAGATCGGCCGCCACCGCCGCCGCCGGCACCTCGATCATGCCGCCGATCGGCATTTGGCCATCGAAGGCAACGCCTTCCTCGCGTAATTGGCCCTGTACCTCGCGCACAAGGTCCACGACCCGAAAAATCTCATCCACGTTCGACAGCATCGGGATCATGAGCCGGACCTGCCCAAAGGCCGAGGCGCGGATGATAGCCCGCAACTGCAGCTTAAAGAGCCCTAGCTCTTGTAAACAGAGGCGTACGGCGCGTAGTCCGAGCGCTGGGTTTATGGTCGTCACCGGCGTTTCGATATCGACCCTCTTGTCGGCGCCGAGATCGAGAGTGCGGATCGTGACGGGTCGCCCGGGCAGGGCCCGGACGACCTTGGCGTAGGCCTCGAACTGCTCGTTCTCGTCGGGCGGACCCTTGCGGTTCATGAACAGGAATTCCGTCCGGTAGAGCCCGATGCCGCTCGCGAGCACTTGCTGAACGGCATTAAGGTCCTCAGGAAGTTCGATGTTCGCCAAAAGTTGTATCGGAACCCCGTTACGACTTATGGCCTCGCTGGTCCGCAAGGTCTCGAGCTCCCGCTGGAGGCGTTCGATCTTTTGCGCGCGCCTTTCGTACTCGGCCACTACGACGGCATCCGGTCCGACAAGCAGGATGCCGCGTTTTCCGTCCACTATCAGCTGGTCGTCGTTGTCGATATAACGGGTCGCGCCGTGGACTGCGACGATCGCCGGGATCCCGAGACTGCGCGACAGGATCGCAGTGTGGGAAATCGGGCCGCCTAAATTGGTGACGAAGGCCGCGATGCCCTTGCTTTTCAAGGCCACGGTGTCAGCCGGCGCCAAATCGTTTGCGACCACGATGCGCCCCAAGAGATCGGTTGGAACCGGGTCGTCTTCGCGCTCGTCCGGGTTTAGGAGGTTGCGCAATACCCGCTCGACGACTTGCGCCACGTCTATCTTTTTGTTCCGCAGATAGGGGTCTTCCATGCGCTCGAACACCGCGATCAGCCGATCGCTTTGGGTCTTCAGGGCAAATTCCGCGTTCCATTGGTGGTCGCGAATGTCGCGAATGGGCGCCTCGGAGACCATGGTGTCGCTAAGAATGAGCAGGTGGGTATCGATGAAGCTCGCGACCTCGACGGGCGCCTCGGCCGGGATATGGTCGCGGATCTCGCTCAACTCTTTGCGCGCGCCTTCGATAGCCGCCAAAAAGCGTTGGATTTCCTGATCAATGCTGTGGGCGGGAACGACATACTCCGGAACCTTGACCCGCTCCCGCTTTAGCACATAAGCCCGGCCGATGGCGATCCCGCTGCTGACGCCTTTGCCGTGTAGGGCAAGCATCACGCGTCCTCGCCGAAGCGGCACTGTATGAGCTGGCACAGGGCCTTGCTCGCCTTCAACTCGTCTGGGCCGTCGGCGCAGATCTTGATGGTCGCGCCCTTGCCGGCGGCGAGCATCATGATACCCATGATGCTCTTGCCGTTTACGCTGCGCCCGTCGCGCGAGACGGAGATGGTCGATTCAAAGGAAGAGGCAAGGCTTACGAGCTTCGCCGAGGCACGCGCATGCATACCGAGCTTGTTGATGATGATGACTTCAACGCAGTTCATGTTTCGCATTGTCCAGAAGGCAAAATTCCGTTGCACAAACGATCCCTTCGACGCCTCCCTTCAAGGCCTTCTCTATCAGTTCGTCAAGCGGCCGGTCGCGGTAATTGAGTACTCGGATCAACATAGGCAGATTGAGTCCGGTCACCAATTCCACCCGCTTGCGTTCCAGCAGGCGGCAGGCCACGTTGATGTGGGTAGCGCCATAGATGTCCGCCAATATCAGGACTCCGTCGCCGTCGTCGACTGCCCGAATGGCTTTGCCAAGCGCGAGGGCGAGCTCATCCGGCGGCGTATCGTAACGAACGGGGAAGGCCACCAAGGCCGGCGGTCGTTGTCCTAAGACGTGATCGACTGCCTCGAGTAGGCCGAAGGCCACGTCCTTTTGTGCGAGAACAAGCAATCCTATCATTCGGTTAAAGCCCCCATAAAACGCATTTTCAGACTCTCTGGCGGCTAGGGCCTCAGTGCGAGGACCTAGTATGAGCATAATGCAGGTCGAGCGGAAGACGAGCGGGCGCGCGTTAAGAGGCCACTCGCGGCCGGGTTTCAGTGAGCTCCCGGTGCCGAATCTGGGTATAAATACCCTGTTTGCGGAAATGGGCCGCTAATTTTTCGACCAAGTACACGGAGCGGTGTTGGCCGCCTGTGCAGCCTATCGCCACCGTAAGATAGCTGCGATTTTCTTGCTCGAAGCCAGGCAGCCAGCGGGCCAGGAAATCAGCGATATGTTCTTTCATGGCCGCCACCTCGGAGTGGCGTTCGAGGAAGGCCCCGACCTCTGGATCCAGGCCGCTCAGCGCCCGTAAGCCTTGTTCCCAGTAGGGGTTCGGCAAACATCGGACATCGAACACATAATCGGCATCCAGCGGGGTGCCGTGCTTGAAGCCAAAGGACTCGAACAACAGCGTGATGCCACGGGTGCTGGCGCCGCGGGCAAACTCGTAAATCAGCTGGCGTAGTTGCTGGGCGCTCGTGTGGGTGGTGTCGATCCGGCGGGTGCACGACGATGAGAGCGGCTCGAGCAGGGCCTTTTCGAGCCGTATGCTCTCAAGAAGCGGCGTTTGCGGGTCGGTGAGCGGGTGGCGGCGCCGGGTCTCCTTGAAGCGCTTCATGAGCACGGCCTCGTCCGCTTCGAGGAAGATGATCCGGTAGTCGACTCCGAGCGCGCGTAGCCGCTCTAGGTTCATGGGCGCCGTATCCAGGAATAGCCGGTTGCGGGCGTCGATCCCGACCGCGACGTCCGAAAAGTCCGAACGGACGCTGTGCATTTGATTGGCGAAGTGCGGCAAGAGGGCCGCAGGGAGATTGTCGATGCAGTAAAAGCCAACGTCCTCCAAGGCTTGCAAGGCGATACTCTTTCCCGAGCCGGAGAGGCCGCTTATGATGATGAAGCTCATGGCGCCTTCATGGCCAGCTGTTGGCGGCGCACGAAGTCCTCGAGGGCGTTGATGCCCCGCCTACGGAGGATATGACCGCGGGTTGCAACCTCGACCAGGACCGCAAGATTGCGTCCCGGCGCTACGAACAGCACCACCTCCGCGACATCGATTCCGAGAATCGACCGGGTCTTTTGTTCCGCCTGTAGCCTATCGATACTGGCCTGGGGGTTTAAGGCGAGGTCTTTTAAGCGAACGATCAAATGCAAGGTCTTTTCGTGGCGCACCGCGGTTTCCCCGAACATCGCCCGGACATTCAGTATCCCAAGCCCTCGTACCTCGAGGAAGTCGCACAGCATATCGGGGCAGCGGCCCTGCAGGGCGTCCGGCCCGATACGGAAGAATTCGCAAGCGTCGTCGGCGATCAAGCGGTGTCCACGGCTCAAAAGCTCGAGCGCCAGCTCGCTCTTACCGATCCCGCTTTCCCCCATCAGGAATACCCCAAGACCCATGACCTCCATAAAGACACCGTGCAAGACCTCCCGCTCGGCAAGTGCCCGAGCCAGGTAGAACTGAAGGTCGTGAATGAGGCGCGGGCTCGGCAGGGGCGAGCCAAAGAGCGGCATAGAGGCGGCCTCGGCCGCCTCTCTCATGTCGTCGGTGGGCGTCTCGTTATTGGCAAGAATGATGATGGCCGAGGACGCGCAACCGAATATGTCAGCGAGCGCTTCCTTACGCGCTACAGGCGTAATGTGCTCATTGAGATAGGCGAGTTCGCCTGTGCCTATGACTTGTACGCGGTTGGGGTGTACGAAATTGAGGTGTCCCACCAAGGCCATACCCGGGAACCGGGCGGTCGCGAGTTCAAGCAGGCGCCCGGACCCGTCGTGGCCGGCAAGCCAGGTGAGCTTGAGGGTCTCGCGCTGAGCCTCATAGACGTCCTTTGCGGTTAGTATGGTGCTCATAAGTGGTGGTATGGCCTAAGGACGGTCATTGTATCACCCCGCCCGTTTCCCTCTCCCGCTACCCGGGCCTATGCTGATCGATGACCTTTCCCTTGTGCCTGAGGACTTGGCGGTCGAGCTTGTCGACGAGCAGGTCGATGGCGGCATACATGGTGTCGCCTGCGGCATCGGCGTGGATCACGGCACCTTTGGCCCGAACGTTGGCCTCGGCATTGAAACGCTTTTTCTCGACATGGAGCACGACGTCGGCGGTAATGACGTGGTCGAAGTGACGCTGCACTCGCCCGATCTTCTCGAGCGCATAGTCGCGCAGCGGAGAGGTGATGTCGATTTGGTGCCCGCTAACGGTGATGTCCATATAGATCCCCTCTGTGGCGTTAGGCCAACGGCTTACGTTGACTAGATGGAGGAATACTGAGCGATTCCCTGTATTTAGCAATGGTTCTTCGCGCGATATTTATGCCTTGCTCTTCGAGAATATCCGCGATCTTACTATCACTGACGGGCTTTTCGCTCGGTTCGTTTTCGATAATCTTGCGAATCAGCGCGCGGATGGCAGTTGCCGAGCACATCCCGCCGTCGGCGGTCGCGACATGGCTCGAGAAGAAATACTTGAGCTCAAATATGCCCCGTGGGGTCATCATATATTTGTTTGTTGTCACGCGCGACACAGTGGATTCATGCATGCCGACCTCTCCTGCCACATCATGCAAGACGAGCGGCTTCATGGCCTCGGCCCCGTGGTCGAAAAACGCCCGTTGGCGATCGACGATGACTCGGGCGACCTTGAGAAGGGTGTCGTTGCGGCTCTGGAGACTCTTCAGGAACCAACGCGCCTCCAGCAGGTGATTGTGTAAAAAGCGATCCTGCTCCGTTCCCCGCC
>JAJYPQ010000620.1 GCA_021795255.1 Pseudomonadota bacterium | reverse complement strand
GGATTTGGTGGATGGATTCCTATAGAGGTAGGTCTGCCAGAGTCGGGGCCGCCGGTGGCCGGGCCGAGATCCTGTGGGCGAGTCGCTTTCCGTGGGGCCAGGGGCTGGGTTAGCATAACGCCGGTCGCAGACCTTTTGGTGTGGTTCCATCCTACCGTCCATCACTGATAATGCCCGTTTTCGTTCCCGCATAGCGCTCGCCGCAGCGGTCCTTAGTGTGGCTATCGGAGGCGCAGCCCTGATCGGTTGGGCAACGCTGCACCCAGTGCTCGTGCAATGGGATCGGCACTTGGCCCCGATCCCGTTTACGGCCGCCTTATCGCTAGTTCTGATAGGGCTTGGGCTCATATTTCTCAACGTCCGGGCGTTTCGATTCGCGATGCTGGTCGCGCTCCCGGTGGCCTTATACAGCGCGGCCGCCGCGACCGACTACTTGGCCGGCACACACTTTGGCATCACCCATGCCTTTTTCATGGCGGGCATGAGTTTCCGGCATGTCTCGGCCCGTGTTTCGCCCTTGACGGTCTTCATGCTTATGGTCGGCAGTTTTGCGCTGGCCTTTGCCGCCCTGACGCGGGCGCGGGCCATGGGGCCGGCGGCCGGCGCCTTGCTCATGGCCTTGGCGACGGCCGGGCTTATCGGACAATTGGCGCCTTTATGGCCGATTTGGCGGGGTCTGCGTTCGGTGTCGTTTCCGACCTCGTGTGCGTTTTTCGTGATCGGCGCGGCGTCCTTGAATTACGGCTGGATGGAGATCCGGGCGCGTCGCTTCGGGCTTGCGTTTGTGACCGCGACCGTCTTTCTGACCCTGACCGTGGTCTTGGCGGCTGCGCTTCACACCTATGAGCAGGAGGAACTCCTCCGAACCACCCAGTCCGTGTGGCGGGGCGTATCCGATCAGATACGCGAGCAGACCCATAGGCCGCTCGCCATCGCGCGTCTGGCCGAGCGCTGGGAGGTCCTTGGAGTGCCGCCGCCGGCCCGGGCCAAAAGCGAGGCCGCACTCCTCTTACGCGAGGTCCCGGGCCTTGAGGCCCTGATCCGGGTCGCGCCCTCGAGCCGCGTGCAGTGGCGGGTCCCGCGACGCGGGAGCCGCAGGGTCGTTGGTCGCTTTTTGAACGCCGACCCCGAGCGCGCGCGGGCCTTCTTACGGGCGCGGACCTTAAATCGCGTCGAGATGACGCCTCTTATCCGCTTATTCCGGGGTGGGCTCGGTTTTGTGGTCATAGCCCCGATCCGCCGGGCGGGGCGCTACCGGGGTGCGGTCGGCGGCATCTTCAACACCAGCGGCTTTTTCTCGCACCTTGTGGCGAATCTATGGCAGGGCTACCACGTGGTGGTGAGCCTCCATCACGTCCCGTTCTTTATCCGCGGCGGGCGCGGCGACAAGGGCGTGCTTGCCACGGGCCGGGTGCGTTTTCTAGGTCAAGACCTCGCCTTGACGGTGAGTCCGACGCGACGCATCGTCAATAAGATCAAGGTAGGTCTTCCGGCGATCGTCTTGATGAGCGGGTTTCTGTTGGCACTGTTTTCGGCGGCCGCGGTCTATGCCATGCAGCAGGCCCAAAGGCACGCCCAGTCGCTGGACCACATGAATGCCGGGCTTGAGAACCTGGTCTTGGCACGAACCGCCTCCTTGCGCGAGGAGCGTGAGCGTTGGCGCGTGACGCTCATGAGCATAGGTGACGGGGTGATTGTGGCCGACGTCGCGGGTCGCGTGCTGGCCATGAACGCCGAGGCCGAAAGACTCACGGGCTATCGCGACGACGAGGCGCGCGGCCGCGCCTTGGCCCAGGTCTTGCCGCTTTATCAGGATGCCGAAGGGGCGCCCATAGGCGGTCCGGTCACCGAGGCCTTGGAGAGCGGTGAAATTCAGCACTTGAAGGATACTGTGGTCCTGAAGGCCCGTGACGGCCGTATCCTCCAGGTCAGCGACTCGGCGGCCCCGATCCGCGACGAGGACGGCGTGGTGACCGGTGCCGTCATGGTGTTTCGCGACGTGACCCAACAACGCGTCCTGGAGGGGCAGGCGATGAAGGCCAAGAGCCTCGAGGCGTTGGGGGTCTTGGCGGGCGGGATCGCACACGATTTCAATAATATCTTGACCGCCATCTTTGGGAACATCACGCTCGCGAAGATCTATGCGCCCCCCCACGAGGCCTTGCAGGGGGCGCTTTCGGACGCCGAGCGGGCGAGTTGGCGGGCGCGGGAGCTTACGTTCCAGCTGCTTACCTTCGCGAAGGGCGGAGCGCCCGTGAAAAAGCCGGGATCGATCGGAGAGACGGTGAAGGATTTGGCGAGCTTTTTCGTCAAGGGTTCGTCGGTACGCTGTGAGTTTACCTTGCCGGACGATCTGTGGACGATCGAGTTCGATCCCGACCAGATGGGACAGGTGATCCAAAATATCGTCTTGAACGCCAAGGAGGCGATGAGTGGTGCCGGGGTCTTGAGGGTGCGGGCCGCCAATATGACCCTGAAAGCGGCCGAGGTCGGCGATTTGCCGGCCGGAGACTACGTCCGCATTACCTTCGAGGACACCGGC
>JAJYPQ010000619.1 GCA_021795255.1 Pseudomonadota bacterium | reverse complement strand
AAAGCGCTCGAAAAGTCACTTGAAACAGGGCCACCGCGGTCTGGGTTCGGCCGGTGCGCGCGTTGACAAGGGCAAGACCCGTGTAGAGGAGGGCCGTCTTCCCAGAGATCCGGCGAAGCTGGCGCGCCGCTTCGGTAAATCCTCCCGGTTTCCCGACGATCTCGCCGTCGTACACGGCCACTTGATCGGATCCGATGATGAGCGCGTCTGGCGCCATGGGGCGCACCGCGCAGGCCTTGGCTACCGCGAGACGCAAGGTCAGTGCCTCCGCGTTCTCGCCTGGTAGCGGGGCCTCGTCGGCCTGGGAGACCTTGACCTCAAAGGGGACACCCAGGCGCTCCAGGAGCGCCTTACGGTAGGGGGAACCCGAGGCCAGAACGAGGCGTGCCCGGTCCGTCACGATCTATCCGATCTCCACCAAGGCTTCGTCCGGGTTGACGCTATCCCCCTTCCTTACGTGCACGGCCTTGACCGTTCCTTTTACCGGGGCCGGGACTTCGTTTTCCATCTTCATGGCCTCTATCACCAAAACCGGGTCCCCGGCCTTTAAGACCTGACCCACCGTTACAAGGACGTCGACCACCGTGCCTGGCATGGCGCTTGTGACATCGCCGGCTTTACGGGCTTTGGGGCGTCGCGAATCCTTAGGTATCGCGTCACCCCCCTCGATGGCCGCGGGGCGTGCCTCCGTCGTACCTTCTGTCGGTACGATCTGCATCGTTTCGACCATAATTTCTTCTGGCATGCCGTCGACGTACACATAGAAGGGTCGGCGTTCTTCGTTTTTATGTCCCGCCCCGCGGATTTTGATGTTATAGGTCTCGCCGTGCATCGTGACATTGAAGTCCGTGGGCGCCAGATAACAGGGCGCGGACTGCGCTTCCTGGGGTGGCAGGAGTTCCTCCGGGGTAAGTGTCCCAGCCGCCCGTTCCTCTAAGAAGAGGCGACCGACCTCTGGGAACATGGCGTAGGTCAGGACGTCTTCCTCGCTCTTTGCGAGCGCCCCGATTTCCGCCCGGAGACGATCCATTTCAGGCTTGATGTCGTCTGCGGGGCGATAAGTAATGACCTGCTGATTGCCGATCGCCCGGCGCCGAACCTGTTCGTCCACATTACCGGGAGGAGTGCCGTAGCGGCCTTGGAGGTATAGCTTCACCTCATTGGTAATGTTTTTGTACCGCTGCCCCGTGAGCACATTGAACACGGCCTGCGTGCCGACGATTTGCGAGGTGGGGGTCACGAGCGGGGGGTAGCCGAGGTCGGCCCGGACACGGGGGATCTCCAAAAGGACCTCGTCCATACGGTCGAGCGCTCCTTGTTCCTTGAGCTGATTGGCCAAATTCGAGATCATGCCGCCCGGGACCTGGTTGACGTGCACGCGACTGTCGACGCCGGTATGGTCGCTTTCGAACTGGTGATAGCGTTTGCGGATCTCTCGGAAATAGGCGTTCACTCGCTCGAGTCGGTCGATGTCAAGACCAGTGTCGTGCGGGGTACCGCGCAAGGCCACTACCAGACTTTCGGTAGGGGGGTGGCTCGTGCCATCGCCAAACGCGGAGAGGGCGGTGTCGATCAAATAGCAGCCACTCTCGATCGCCTTCCAGTGACACATCGCCGCGAGGCCCGACGTCGAGTGGGAATGGAGGTGTAGGGGCACCTTGACGGCCTTCACCAAGGCCTTCACGAGAGCAGCTGTTTTCGTGGGCGTCAAGAGGCCGGCCATATCCTTGATGGCGATGGTCTGACAGCCCATTTGTTCCAATTCGCGCGCCATCTGCACGAATACCGGGATGCTATGAGCGGGGCTTGTGGTATAACAGATGGTCCCCTCGGCGTGCTTACCGTGGGCCAGCACTGCCTCAATCGCTACGCGCACATTGCGCATGTCATTCATGGCGTCAAAAATACGAAAGACATCGACCCCGTTGGCGGCGGCCCTGGCCACGAAGGCCTGTACCACGTCGTCGGAGTAGTGCCGATAACCGAGTAGATTTTGGCCTCGCAATAGCATCTGCAGGCGAGTCCGCGGCAATGCCGCTTTGAGCATACGCAGCCGCTCCCACGGATCCTCTTTCAGGAATCTGAGGCAAGCATCGAATGTTGCGCCGCCCCAAGCCTCAAGCGACCAGTACCCGATCGCATCAAGGTCGGGACACGCCGGCAGCATGTCTTCGGTACGCATCCGGGTCGCGATCAGCGATTGGTGAGCATCCCGTAAGATCACGTCTGTAATTTGCACGCGCGTTTTTGGCACAGTGTTCTACCTTTCTTGGAGAAACGACAGTATACCCCGCCTCCGGCCGGGCGTCCTCCCGGCCGCGGATCCAAGCCTGCTCCTATCTATCGGCGGCCCACCTGCTACAGCCCGTAGTGAGCCGCGATAGCGGCGGCGATGGCGGCTGCCAAGTGCGATGTCGGACGGCGAACGGAGTAGTTAATGAGTTCCGGATGATCCTCCGCGAAGGAGGTATTAAAAAGCCCGCTCCTAAACTCAGCCGTTTTGAGGATCTCGAGGTGGTACGGAATAGTAGTTTTCACACCCGA
>JAJYPQ010000618.1 GCA_021795255.1 Pseudomonadota bacterium | reverse complement strand
CGGAGATAGTCTTGGGGCTCTCGCGCAGCGCCTTTAACGTGGCGTTTACGGTGCCTGTTTCACAGGTCGCCAGATGGATGTTGTTGCGTTGGAGCACGCCGCTTGCCACGTCAGAGGCGTTGGTTTCACCCTTACGCAGTCGGGTGATGGTGGTTTCCTTGTTGCCGAAGGCCTTTAGAAAGGCGAACGGAAACTCCTCCCTGTCAAAAGGCTGAAGTGCCAATTCGGATAACGCTGCTTCGATTTCAACTACATTCATGGCGCATTTTGCCCATTGTGCGTCACTACCTCAGTGTCGGCACACCAGTGCCTGTTGTGCGCCCTATCAGTGCCTTCGTGCCACATGTTGTAAACCGTCGCTCTTTGAGCCTGTTAATGACGCATCGGTATCGTCGGATCACAAATCCATATCAACTCATTTTCCTGTTGGTGCAATATTTCCCAGGCCCCAGCCGTCAGCAAGCTGGCTTCCTGTATCCGAAGCCTTGCCGACCCCATAACCCTCAGAGCAACACGATGGCCTAGATAATTGTTTTCCGGTTATGTGAACTCCATGCGCAAAAACCCCAGCGCCATCTCAATGTGGCGCGATCGCCATGACTTGCCGAACATGTCGTCATACTCGACATATAAGCCTACGCCGGGCTTCACATTGCGTTGAAAGGGTTCCGCCATGTTATCGGTGAAAAACGGTATCATCTCTTTTACTTGGTAGCCGGACTGCTTGATAGAAAAACTCTCGCCGGCGCCAAGGATACCGTGCCTGAATCCCACAACATGCTGGGACTCATTAGAGGTCTCCATTCCTATTCTTATGTTGAAGGCGGGCCCGAGCCCCTTATTGACAATCCGACAATTCAACATTACGAAATGATCTTGCCCATTTCCAGAGCTAATATCTTCACTGGCAAAAAAGACAGACTCCCAGCCACGTTTTTGCAGATCTACAACTTCCAATACACAGTACGGTCGGAGATTGTCCGTGTGGTGGCGATCTTCCAGTACTATAAGGTGCTTATTTTGTTCAACAACTTGCTTGGTAGATCGCGCCATCCATCCTGTGAAACCTGCCAAAAGTAGCGTTGCGGCTGCGAGCACAAATGTTGCGATAGCGATCATGCTCTAGATCCTTTCGGTATGTGCGCCCCGTGCATCCCGGGCTGCCAGAACATAAGCTACGGTCGGTCATGGCAACACTTCCTTTGGCTCAAGAAGGACAGTATCGGTCTTAATCTCGAGCCTAACCGCGCAGCTTACAGAGGATAACTATATCTCATCTTTTCGCCAGCCGTCCTTAACCGAGCCTCCCCACCAAATCCTCGGCCCGCAGGTGCGTGTATCGCTTGAGCATCTGCATAGTCTTATGCCCGGTAATCGAGGCCACCTCCATAAGCCCCAGGCCCTTCTCAAAGAGCCGGGAGGTCGCCTCATGCCGCAGATCATGGAAGGTCAGACCCTCGATGCCGGCGGCCTTGCAGACGCGTTCAAAGGCCTGGGAGATCGAGTCCGGGCGCATGCCCCAGACCTTGCCATCCAAGCGCCTGGGGAGCCCGTCCAGGACCGCCAGCGCGGCCGTAGAGAGCGGCACCCGCCGAGGCGTCCCGGTCTTTGTTTCCGGGATCAGGAGCACCCGGGCCCTGCGGTCCAGGTGGTCCCAGCGCATGGCGGCGATCTCCCCGCGGCGCATGGCGGTCTCGATGGCCCAGGTGATCATATTGGCGATACCGATTCCCGCATGAGGGCCCGCGTCATAGGCCTGTGCGGCCGCCAGAAGGCGGGCTTGCTCGTCGCCGACGAGGCGGCGGTCGCGCCCAGCAGGCAGCCGGGGCTTGCGGACCATCTCTACGGGGTTCGCGAGCGACGCCATGCCCCATTCCGTGCGGGCGACATTGAAGAGGTGGGAGAGGAGGGCGAGATCCAGGCGAACCGTGTTCGGTCCGGCCCCTTCCGCTTGCCGCTGCTGCATAAAGGCCGCGATGTCCTTACCCTGGATGCTCGCCATCGATCGCCGGGCCAGGGTGCGCGCCTGGAGTCCTCGCACACGGCGACCTTCCCGATCGGCATTCTTCTTGCCCGGCACGATTTCGCGCTGGTAGCGGTCCAGTGCCTCGCGCAGAGTGGTGTTCTCGGCCTCGGCGCGGGAGACAAAAACGCCTCGGGCGATCTCGGATTCAATGGTGGACGCCCAGGCCTCTGCCTTGGCCTTGGTGTCGAAGGTTTGAACCTGCGCGGGGTATCCCCGGCGCCGGACGTGTGCCTGCCAGACCCGCTTGCGTCCCGGGCCCTTGCGCGGAATGAATGACGCCATATGCCCCCCCAATAGCGTGTTAACGGGGGTAGGATACCTCGGTTTACCGTGCGGTTACAGCGACATTACAGCAAACTCGTGGGCGGGGGACTCTGAAACCTTGGTAAGTCGTTGTTTTTATTGGCTCCCCGGGAAGGACTTGAACCTCCGACCCGGTGATTAACAGTCACCTGCTCTACCGACTGAGCTACCGGGGAACGCAAGGCCCGCTATGCTACGAAGCCCAGGTCCCGGCGT
>JAJYPQ010000617.1 GCA_021795255.1 Pseudomonadota bacterium | reverse complement strand
GGCGATAGGGGCGACAACGCAGCGGGCCACCGGGTCCTCGCTGATGATTTTCAGATGGGATTGCTCCGTCCGCGCACCACGCTTCTGCGCCGTGATCTCGCGCCGGTACCAGTCAAGCGGTTGCGCCAGGGTCGTGTTTTGGGTCTCGGCGCTGGAGATGAATACCCGGGGGGCATTTCGGATTCTAGAGCGGATGCTCATACTTCCGCTTCCCCTTTGCTGCTGAAGGTCTGGGTCTGCTGGGGATACGGCGCACAAGCGCCTGCCAGACCTTGCGGCCACCAGGGCCTTTACGCGAGCCGAATGTCGCCGTGCGACACCCACCTTGGTTGTCGCAGGGTCGTCGCAAAATAGTGGCGCGGGGCGCAAGACGAGTCTGCAACTTATTGATTTAATTGGCGTCCCCAAGGGGATTCGAACCCCTGTTACCGCCGTGAAAGGGCAAAGCCGCTACACGCTCCTACACGCCCACACATACTAACACACTGTTCACATTACGCTTATTGTGCAGGAGCCACCCATGAGAATGCATATAAAGGCATCCGTGTTATGGCATAGGAATGGCAGAGTGGCTGTCGAATTTTGAACATTGAGCAACGCCTCGTTGAAGGCCTTGTGCACCAATTCCTGGACAGTTTCAAACGCCACCCCCCCATCGCGGCGTCTGCCTCCTGGCCGCCGGGCGCTGAAGAAATGACAGGGGCAAGCACAAATGCTGTCCTTATCGCAAAACGATGAAGCCTGGCCATGACCATAAATCACCCTCCCAGGTGAGGTTTGCAAAAACTTTATCGCGCGGGCGAGTCCAGCGGTAATCCGAGCTTATCCAGCATCGCTTGCCGTCCGGACTGCCCGATCACGGATTGCGCGAACGTGGCATGTTTTAGTGGTGTATTCGCCGCCCGCAGCTATTTCCGCGCATGCATATTACCACATAGGTAATGCATGGGGATGCGCAATGCGAATGCTGAATTTGGATGAGGTGGCGGCCCAGTTGGGTGTTTGCCGGCGGACGGCCGAGGTCATGCTGGCCGAAGGCCGCTTGCCGCGGCCCGTCCGTTTTGGGCGGGTGAGGCGGTGGAGCGAGGATCAGATAGACACGTGGATTGCGGCCGAGGTTGCACAGTTGGGCGGCGGCTCGCCGATACCGGCGGCGCGGCGTCGAAGGCCTGGCAGGCCGCGCTCCGCATGAGCGGGACGCCAACTAATCGCTAGTATTCGTTTATTTTTCAGGAGACGACATTTCTCCATAGAGTCGTGGACCGTGCCAGGCTTACTTGCATTTCCTGTTTCGTGTGTGACGATCACGATATGTCACCGACCGTAATCCAAACACGCCGCCCCACTGCCAATCTGGCATCGTTGGCACACCTTCATCCCGTTCTCGCCCGCGTTTACGCCGCGCGCGTACACGATGCACACGATCTCGCGCTTACTTGGGAGGCCCTTCCCTCGCCAGCGAGCCTTACGGACCTCCGGAAAGCCGCCGACCGCCTAACGCAGGCGATCGTGGACCGCGAGTCTATTGTGGTTGCGGCTGATTACGATGCGGACGGAAGTTCGGCATGCGCGGTCCTTGTGCGCGCCCTCCGCCAATTCGGGGCGTACGTCGATTTTATCGTCCCTGACCGACGTCTCGAGGGTTATGGGCTGACCGAGGCCTTGGCGCGTCGTATTGCTACCATGACGCCCAAGCCGCGATGGGTCGTGACCGTCGACAACGGTATTGCCAGCCACGCCGGCATCGCTTGGTTGCAAACCGTCGACATCCAAGTCATGGTCACCGATCACCATTTGCCGGCCGAGACTTTGCCGCCGGCTTTTGCGGTCGTGAACCCGCGGCGCTTGGATGACACATCGGGCGCCGTCAATCTCGCTGGAGTCGGTGTCGCGTTTCTCCTGGCCATCGCCATCCGCGAACGGCTGCTCGAGCGTGATTGGCAGGCGGCTGCTCCAAGCCTCGCCACCCTACTCCCGCTTGTGGCGCTCGGAACCGTGGCCGACTGCGTCCCTCTGGACCGCACGAACCGGCTCCTGGTGGCACAAGGGCTCAAGATCCTTAAAGCGGGACGGGGACTGCCTGGTATAGCCGCCCTGGCGGCCGTGGCCCGTCGCGAAATCGCGACCCTGACCGCGGAGGACCTGGCATTTTCCGTGGCCCCACGCCTCAATGCTGCTGGACGCCTCCAGGACATGACCATTGGTATCCAGGCGCTATTGACAGACGACATGAACGTGGCCCGGACGATAGCCGAACAGCTGGATAGCATCAATCGTGAACGCCGGACAATTGAGACGACTATGCGCGAACAAGCGGAATTGCTGGTCGAGCGTGACTGGCCGGCCGACTTGCCGCCCGTTCTCTGTCTGCACGACACCTCGTGGCACGAGGGTGTTGTGGGGCTCGTGGCATCCCGCATCCGCGAGCGTTGTCATCGGCCGGCGGTAGCCTTTGCCGTCGGCGCAGACGGCCTTCTGAAAGGATCAGCGCGGTCTGTGCCAGGCCTTCATATTCGCGATTGCATCGCCGACGTGGCCGCCCTCCACCCAGG
>JAJYPQ010000095.1 GCA_021795255.1 Pseudomonadota bacterium | reverse complement strand
GGAGCAGGAGGCCTATTTTATCGAACTCGGTTGGCACAGCCGCGCACTGTTCGCCGCGGCCCTTGCAGCTTTCATGCGTGGCGATGAGCCTGAGGGCCGGCGCATTGCCAAGGAAGACCAGCGCTTGAAACGCGCGGCCGATGATGATCGGGGCACGAGTCAGGGGGAGGGATAGCCCATGTTTCTTATCATTGCCTTTGTCATCATATGGGCCTTCTTTGGATTCGACCATGCCTTCGAGGCGGCATTTGCCATGGGACTCCTGGCCATCATTCTGGGTCTCGGGGCCGCGCCGGGGATCATCATAGACAAGACCATCAAGGATATTCAGAAGAACCGGAAGAACAATTGATGACACTATACATCGAACCGCACGCCGGCGTCCGGCCCGTCATCGCCTTTATCCAGCGGGCACGCGGCGCGCTGGATATTAACGCCTATTTGATAACCGACCGCGCCATTATTCGGGCCATCACACAAAATGTCCGTCGCGGGATCCGCGTACGCATCTTGATCGATCGACGTCCCTACGGCGGCCGACCTCGGGGCGAAATCGCGCGCCTCCGGGCGACCGGGGCGCAGGTGCGTTATGCGCCGGCACGCTTCACCAGCCATGCGGGCGGCAATGTACGGCGGTATGTCTTTGACCACGCGAAATATATGGTGAGCGGATCCTCTTTTGAACTCGGCACCGCGAACCTCACCTGGTCAGCGTTAGGGGGGCGGAACCGCGAATATCTCGACATTGCCCGTCAGACCGCCGTAGCGCACACCCTGCAGGGTGTGTTCACCGCCGATTGGCACAATCGCCCTGCAGGGAACGCCCCGCGCCAAACCCTGGTCTTGTCACCCGGAGCGACACCGGCGCTGGTGGCCGCCATCCGCCAACCGGGCGCAGTCTGTATCGAGTCCGAGGAGCTGGGCAAAGATCGAGCTATCCTTAGCGCATTGCGGGCCAAGGGTACACAGGCCCGAGTGCTACTGCCAACGACTTTGAATCGATATGACCGGCGCATAGCCCAAGGGCTCACGGCGGACGGCGTGCGCGTCCGCTATCTCGTCGCCCCCTACCTGCACGCCAAATTGATTGCCGGACCACGCGAGGCCTTCCTGGGATCCGAAAACTTCACCTGGGCCAGCCTCAATCGCAATCGCGAGGTCGGGATCCTCCTGGGCAATCCCGCAGCAGCCCGCCTCGATCGGCAATGCCGGCGGGATTGGTCGGCGGCGCGGTGACGCAAATTTTATGGGTTTCCAACGGAATGGAAACCCATACAAAACGAGGCATTCATCTGTGGAGGGACGGTGGTGCTCACTCACGCCGCGTGGGACGACTCTGGCGGGTCAGGAATACCCGCAAGGAATGTGGCGCGAAATTCGTTTTTTAGCATGCGCCGAACCAAGCATTTTGCAACAGGAAGCCACTTATCTACCTCGTCGTGGCTTAAAGGATCGTCGGTGGATAGATTTAACTCCTTTTCTTTACCAGTTTCCATAGATCCGAAAAGTGCGTGCGCAATTTGATCGCGCAGAGGACGGAGATAGTCATCGCATATGCCTTTGAATGACCGCCCCGCAACCTCCGATGAAAGGAGAGACTCAAGAAGCAACGTGTTCCAGGAGTGCGGTCTGACAGGATAGAGAGAATTAAGCCAAGATATAAGTGCGTCACGATTAGTCGGGAACTTCTCGAAGGGCCGCTTGATTCGGGATGTTTCTCCTCTCTCCTTACGTTCTTGGGCTTGGCGCCCCCGCCTTGCGTAGACGCTCTCCGCAATTTTAAAGAAACAGAGAAATTGGTACGCTGAGCTAGAACTGTTAAGCGCCTCACGGTAAACGCTTGCATACCCGCGAAACTCAGGGCAAAGAGCGCTCTCGGAGACACCGATTAGGGGCGTATCGCGATACATAGATCTAAATGTCATGCGCCTGGCGCCGCATCGTTTTTCAATGATGTCAGTCTGGGAGACGTATAGTGGAATGTCTAACTGCGCGGACCAATGACTTAGTGTAGGAGCCACCGCCGCCATGCCTATGCGGTAGGCACCAGCAAAATTATTTGCATGGAAACTGCCCGTGATCTTGGAAAGAAATCCATCCGTATTTGGCGAGCCCTTGAAGGTATATCGATGTCCGTTGATCGAGACATCAATCTTTAGGGCACACACCCCCGCGTCTGCGATGGCGTGTGCAGGGCGCACAATACCCAAGTGCGAATCGCCCTGAAGTTGGTCATTCGAGGTTATGTTATGGTTGTGACGTAGGTGTGATCCAGGGTGAGACAGAGTTAGGATGATCTCGTATTCACCTGGCTGACCTTGTCCATCTTTGCTATTTCGCGGATCCCCATCATCGTTGAAGCAAGGCACAATGGCGACATGTTCCAAAAGGCCAGGCAGACCATTGTTTGGTATCGCGCACTGAAGTGGGGCAGTGTTAGTGGCTGCTTTAGGCAGGGGGGTGTTATCAGGGTCCTTGCCGTGGCACTTTTTGTATTTGGTTCCGGAACCACAGGGACACGGATCATTGCGGCCAACTTTTCTCACGATGAACTATCTCCTGGGGGAGCGTGACATGGCGACCAGAATCGCCCTAACACCAAGAAGCTTGGCACACGCTCGAGCGCGTCATGAACTGGCCTAGTTCCGCCTTGCCCTTCTGGCTGATCCGCGGGGCCACTTGGTGGCAGATACTGTCAGCAATGTTGAGTTGTCGCACCATTCTCCTTAATCAACCGAAGGTGGATCCAGACCCATTATATCCGGGCCGGCATTTTTTGCTTTTCTCGCGTTACCATGTTCCTGCCTCTACAATAGAAGTACGGCCAGTCAGGCTCGCATGATTGCTGCCCCCGGTCGACCATGATCCGGGGGGGTGTTGTCACCGGGTCGGGCGTTTCCTCCCAATGGCGGTTTCTTGTTAACACCTTGGATTGTATCGGACTTTACTGTACATTGCGGTCCATTCCCTGCATACCCACTGAGAGGAGAGCGATGGCTGCTGCCAAGACTACCACGCTAACCTTTCGCATCGAGCCCAGCCTGAAAGAAGCGCTATGCACGGCAGCTGACCGTGAGCACCGCTCCATCGCCAACATGGTAGAGGTGTTAATCCGGGACTGGTGTGGTCGCAACGGCATCGCGATCCCGGAGCAGGGTACGATATTTGACGCGGAAGTGCCTGTTGGCGAACTGGGCGAGAAAAGTGTGATGGCAACGGAAAAAACCGCGGGCCGGAAGGAAACCGGCGAACCTTGTCTGGGTCGCCCGCCATGCGAACAGCAAGCGCCCGATGGCGTGCAAGGTGTTTCCGCAGAACGCAATAGTTCCATGGACCTAGTGAAGACCAAACGGCGCGTCGCCGACCACGGGGAGGTATTCACCCCCGCGTGGATGGTCAAGGCGATGCTCGATCTTGTCAAGGGCGAAACCGAGCGCATTGACTCCCGTTTTCTGGAGCCAGCGTGTGGGAGCGGGAACTTCCTAGTCCGAATCCTGCAGCGGAAGCTCGCCACCGTCGAACTCAAGTTTGGGAAGTCCGACTTCGAAAAGCAGCACTACGCCCTTCTCGCTCTGATGTGTTCTTACGGGATTGAGCTCTTGCCCGACAACATCGCCGAGTGCCGCGCGAATATGCTGGAGATCTTCGCTGACTACCTAAAGGTCGGGGGGTCAGATGACCTGTATCGGGCCGCTTACTATGTGCTTTCGCAGAACCTTGTTCATGGAGACGCGCTGACGATGCGCACCCATGATGGCCAGCTGATCACCTTTGCCGAGTGGGGCTACCTCGGCAAGGGAAAATTTCAGCGCCGGGACTTCCGTTTCGACGTGCTCACCGGCTCGTCGGCCTTCAGCGCCGAAGGTTCGCTCTTTGCCAACTTGGGCAAACACGAGATCTTCCAGCCGGTGAAGACCTGGCCGCCGATGACGGTGAGTGAACTGGCCGCCAGTTTTTCGCGAGAGATACCAGCCCTTGCGCAAGAGGAGAAGACATGACCACCGTGGCTGCTTCCGTCCCCGTGCTTCGCTGGGCAGCGCAACGCGCACACCTGCGCGACGACGATCTGGCCGCGCGCTTTAGCAAGTGGCCCTTGTGGCTCAGTGGCGAAGCCCAGCCCACGCTCAAGCAACTGGAAGATTTCGCACGCCTCACGCATACGGCCTTTGGCTACTTCTTCCTGCCCCAGCCGCCCGCGCTGGCACTGCCGGTGCCGGACTTCCGCACCCTGCGCGACGAGGCGCTCGTTGAACCCAGCAGCGACCTGCTGGATACCCTCTACCTGTGCCAGCAGCGGCAGGACTGGTATCGCGACCATGCCCGGATGCACGGCTTACCGGCCTTGCTATTCGTCGGCAGCGCCAGCGTGCAGGAAGCGCCCGAGGCCGTTGCGCAACGCCTGCGCGAGACGTTGGGCCTGTCTACTGAAGCGCGCCGCCAGTTATCCACCTGGACGGACGCGCTGCGCCAGTTGATTGCCAAGGCCGAAGACGCCGGTGTGATGGTGATGGTGAGTTCCGTGGTGGGCAGCAACAGCCACCGCAAGCTGGACGTGGGCGAGTTTCGCGGCTTCGCGCTGGCGGACGACCTTGCGCCACTGGTCTTTTTGAACGGCGCCGACAGCAAGGCCGCGCAGATGTTCACGCTCGCGCACGAACTGGCCCATGTGTGGCTGGGCGCAACGGGCGTATCGGACACGCACGCAGGCCAGGTGCCCGAGCAGCAAACCGAGCGCTGGTGCAACCAGGTGGCTGCGGAACTGCTGATGCCCTTGCAGGAACTACGAGTAGCGCACCAGCGCAACGCGCCGATCCCGGACGAAATCCAGCGGCTGGCGCGCGAGTTCAAGGTTAGCGCCCTGGTCGCCTTGCGCCGGCTGTTCGACGCGGGCACCATCAACCAGGCTGCGCTGTGGCAGCACTACCGTGAGGAACAGGAACGGCTACGCACGCTGAAGGAACTCAGCGGCCCTGGAGGTAACTTCTATCACAGCTTGGGCGCACGCACCAGCAAGCGCTTCGCCCGCGCCATCGTGTCCAGCACGCTGGAGGGTTTGACCTCGTTTCCTGATGCCTTTCGCATGCTGGGTGTGCGCAAGACGGCGACCTTCTATGAGGCCGCGCGCGAATTGGGGGTGATGGCATGAGCTATCTGCTGGACGCCAATGTGTTCATGTCCGCGAAGAACCTGCACTACGGTCTGGATTTCTGCCCGGCGTTCTGGGACTGGCTGGTGCACAAAGGCAATACGGGCTCGGTGTTCAGCATCGACAAGGTGGCCGATGAAATAGAAGCCGGTCAGGACGAGCTGTCGGATTGGGCTCGGAGCCATGGCCACGCGCTTTTTCGGCGCACGCCGCCGGCACTGGCGCCGCAGTTCACCCAGGTCAGCACATGGGCCACCGGGCAGCAATACACTCCGGCGGCCATCAACACCTTTCTGCAGGCCGCCGACTTCTATCTGCTTGCCCATGCGCTGGCCAGCAACCACGTGGTGGTGAGCAACGAGGTTCCCGCCAACTCGCCGGGGCGGATCAAGATACCGAATGCCTGCGTTGGCCTGGGCGTGCGGTTCATGACGCCCTACCGGATGCTGCGTACTGAACAAGCACGGTTCGTACTGGGAGCACACGCATGAGCGAGCAAGTCGCCTTCACCCTGCGCGGGCGCAACCCGGATGTGCTGACGTGCATCGCGAATCTCTCGAACGACGAGGTATTTACGCCGCCGGAGTTTGCGAACCGAATGCTCGATACGTTGGCGGAGGCGTGGGCGGTCGGCAACCGCGGAGCAAACCTTTGGGCGGACAAGGCGGTGAGGTTCCTGGACCCTTGCGCTAAATCGGGTGTGTTCCTGCGCGAGATCACCAGCCGTCTCGTTAAGGGATTGGCCGGTGAGATTCCGGACCTCGATGAGCGCGTCAATCACATCCTGACGAAGCAGGTGTTCGGCATTGGCATTACCTACCTCACTAGTCTGCTGGCGCGGCGGAGCGTGTATTGCTCGAAGCATGCCAGGGGCGAGCACTCCATCGCTACGGGCTTCGGCAGTGACGACGGCAATATCTGGTTCGAGCGCATGGAGCACACATGGATTGGGGGCAGGTGCAAGTATTGTGGGGCTGGGCGTACGATCTTTGATCGCGGCGAAGGGTTTGAGACCCATGCCTACGCGTTCATTCACACCGGCGACATCAAAGCTCGCATCGCCGAGCTGTTTGGAGGCGATATGCAATTCGATGTAATTATCGGAAATCCACCGTATCAAATAGAGGCGGATGATTCGGGACAGAATATTCTGCCAATTTACAACAAATTTGTGGAGCAGGCGAAGGCGCTGAGCCCGAGGCACATCACAATGGTCATTCCAGCGCGATGGATGGCCGGTGGCAAGTGGCTCGATGGGTTTCGGTCAGAGATGCTTCAGGACACAAGTATCCGAACCATTGTGGACCATCCCGACGCTGCTGAAGCGTTCCCCGGCGTGGACATCAAAGGCGGCATCTGCTACTTCTTGTGGAATCGTGACAACAAGGGAAGTTGTGCTGTCACAACCAGACGCGGAGGTCAAACCATAGGGCCAATAGATCGCCGCCTCAACGAATTTGATATCTTTGTGCGCGATGGTCGTGCACTCGACATTTTACGTCGCGTCCTCGGCAGATCAGAAGCATCTTTTTCGGACCTTGTGTCGCCTCGTGACCCCTTTGGTCCGACACTCTCATCAAACTTCAGGGACTACCATCCGCAGAAGCGAACACGCGACCTCCGCCTCTACATCAATCAGGCCGAAAGGCGCGGTGAGGCCTGGGTCAGTCCAAGCACTGTCACCAAGAACCACCACCTGATTGATACTTGGAAGGTTCTCATTCCCAAGGCCGGCCCCGGGAACAGCGGTGGTCATGTTATTCCGGATATGGTCTTGTCGAAGCCGCTGATCGCTGAGCCAGAATCGGTTTGCACACTTTCATACCTTGTGGTCGGGCCACTGAACTCAGAGAAAGCATGTCAAAGCGTGGCGGCGTACTTACGAACTCGTTTTGTTCGCTTCTTGGTCTCGCTCCGCAAGCCGAGTCAGGATGCTCCACGAGGCGTGTACACGTGGGTGCCACAACAGAAGTGGGATCGTCAATGGACCGATAAGGACCTATACGCAGAGTACGACATTACAGCCGATGAGCAGACGTACATCACCGAAATGATCCGGCCGATGGACAACAGCGATGGCTAAACCGATCGAGGAAATCCTTGCGCCGAAGCCAGAGGTTCGGCTGCGCATCTACGCCTACTCGATCGCCGACAAGGCGCACAAGGGTCTCCTTAAGGTAGGGCAGACGACGCGTGACGTGAAGTGGCGTGTCGCCGAGCAAGTCAAGACGGCCGCCATCAAAAACTATAAGATCGAACTGGACGAGTCCGCCGAACGCGATGACGGCATCTTCAGCGACCACGAGGTGCGCGCTGCGCTTGTCCGGAAGGGTTTAGAGAACGTCGAGCTGGAGTGGATGCGCTGTTCTGTCAAGGATGTCCGGACTGTGCTCGCCGAGCTGCGCACCGGCCAGAAATTTACGGGAACGCATCACGAAACTTTCCCGATGCGCCGGGAACAGGCTGAGGCTGTGGGCAAGACCTTTGAATACTACAGCTCGATCTGGGCCGAAAATAAGAAAGCCGTCCCGCGCTTTCTGTGGAACGCAAAAATGCGCTTCGGCAAGACCTTCACCGCCTACCAGTTGGCGAAGAAGCTCGGTGCCAGGCGCGTGCTCGTGGTCACTTTCAAGCCTGCCGTCGAGGATGCGTGGCAGACGGATCTGGAGTGCCATGTGGACTTCGACGGCTGGCAGTACCTTTCCCGCTCGTTCGGCAGCGACCCAACGCAGATAGACCACAGGAAACCGGTCGTCTATTTCGGCTCCTTCCAGGACCTGCTCGGTCGCGATGCGGCCGGAAACATCAAGCCCAAGAACGAGTGGCTCCACACGGTGAATTGGGACCTCGTGGTCTTCGACGAGTACCATTTCGGTGCTTGGCGCGAGACCGCGAAGGAGCTATTCGAGGGCGAGGAGGAGACCGTCGCGGGGAAGGAGGCCAAGCTCGAATATGCCGCCGGACTGGAGGACGTGAACGAAGATCTTACTGTACTCTCGGCGAAGGAAACCGAGTTCCTGCCCATCACTACCAAGGCCTATCTCTACCTCTCCGGCACGCCGTTCAAGGCGCTGGCTACGGGTGAGTTTATTGAGGAGCAGATTTTTAACTGGACGTACACCGACGAGCAGCGTGCCAAGGAAGAGTTCGCGAGGACGAATCCCGGCCAGCGCAACCCCTACGGCGCGCTGCCGCAGATGCGTTTGCTGACTTACCAGATGCCGGATGAGCTGGTGGCGATCGCGAACGCTGGGGAGTTCGACGAATTCGATCTCAACGCGTTCTTCGAGGCATCAGGCACGAGTGCCAAGGCGCAGTTCAAGCACAAGAGCGACGTGCAGAAGTGGCTGGAAATCATCCGTGGCGGCTACGCGCCCAAATCAGTCGAGCATCTGAAGACGGGCACGCGGCCGCCGTTTCCGTACTCGGATGTGCGCCTGCTGCCGTACCTGCAACACTCGTTCTGGTTTCTTCCCAACGTCGCGGCTTGTCAAGCGATGGCGAACCTGCTGGCGGAGAAGCACAACACGTTCTGGCACGAATATGCGGTGGTCGTCGCAGCCGGGGCGTCGGCAGGTATCGGGCTGGACGCCTTGCCGCCCGTGCGCAAGGCCATCGGTAGTGGATTCGAGACCAAGACCATCACGCTGTCGTGCGGCAAGCTGACCACCGGCATCACGGTGCCGCAGTGGTCGTCCATTCTGATGCTGCGCAACCTTAGGTCGCCAGAAACCTACTTCCAGGCGGCATTCCGGGTGCAATCGCCTTGGTCCATCAAGAACCCGAACGGCGACAACCCGAACGAGGAGGAGATTCTAAAGCCCATTTGCTTCGTATTCGACTTCGCGCCCACCCGCGCGCTGCGGCAACTCTCGGAGTACGGGATCGGCCTGTCGCCCAATGAGTTGAACCCGGAGAACGCGGTTAAGGACTTGGTGTCCTTCCTTCCCGTGCTGGCCTACGACGGAGCGAATATGACGCAGATCGACGCGAGCGGCATTCTTGACATCGCGATGGCCGGCACTTCGGCCACGTTGCTAGCGCGCAAGTGGGAGAGCGCGCTGCTCGTGAACGTGGATAACGACACGCTGCGGCGCATACTGGATAATCCCGATGCTATGGCCGCCGTGGAGCGCATCGAGGGCTGGCGTTCGCTCGGCGACAACATCATCGAGACCATCATCAACAAGAGCGAGAAGGTTAAGGATCTCAAGAACAAGGCCAAGGACAAGGGCTTGTCGGCGAAGGAAAAGAAGCAGCTCACCGACGAGGAGAAGGAGTACAAGTCCAAGCGCAAGCTGGTTCAGGAGAAGCTCATAAAGTTCGCAACACGTATTCCCGCCTTCATGTACCTGACCGACTTTCGCGAAAACACGCTCCAAGATGTCATCACCAAGCTCGAACCTGACTTGTTTCTTGCCGTCACCGGCCTGACGGTCAAGGACTTCCATTTGCTGGTGCGTCTGAGAGTCTTCAACACCGAGCAAATGAACCAGGCGGTCTTCGCCTTTCGCCGCTACGAGGACGCCTCGCTCCGCTATACGGGCATCGAGAGCCACGAGGGGCTGACACACTACGGGCTGTACAACACTGTGGTGGCGCGAGAGTAAAAACGGCCGCTTCAGCGGGGGGCGCGCCTCTACGGTGTTTACGATACCGCACGCGTCACCAATCGGCAGGTTTGTGGCAGGTTTTGTGATTGTGGTGCCGAGGATTCCAGCTTTACCCTAACCTTCCCACCAAATCCTTAGCTTTCAAGTGGGTATACCGCTTCAACATCTGCAGGGTCTTATGCCCCGTGATCGCCGCCACCTCCATCGGGTTGAGGCCCTTCTCAAAAAGCCTGCTCGTGGCCTCATGGCGTAGATCATGAAAGGTGAGCCCCTCGATGCCGGCGGCCTTGCATGTCTCGGCAAAGGCTCGACTTATAGACGCTGCATGAATAGCCAAAACACGACCATCGAGCCGCCGGGGCAGGGCGTCCAGGACACCGAAGGCCACCGTGGACAATGGCACCTGCCGCGGTGTGCCATTCTTGGTCTCCGGGATCAGTAGCACCCGGTCCTTTCGATCGAGGTGCTCCCATCGCATGCTGGCGATCTCCCCGCGGCGCATGGCGGTCTCAATAGCCCATGTGATGATGAAACCGATTTCGCCAGCGTCTCCGTAGGTCTCGGCCGCTGTGAGTAATCTCTTTTCTTCGTCGCCCACCAGGCGGCGGTCTCTCTTGTCGTCCACGCGCGGGCGGCTCAGCAAGCGTACCGGGTTGCCCCACGGCAGGTGGATGTGCCATTCCTGCGCGGCTACGGTAACGACATGGGAGAGGATATTCAGTTCGCGATTCACGGTCGAGGCTGACACGACCTTAAGGCGTCGATTCTTATAGGCCGTCAATTCCTTGCCCGTGATACCAGAAATAAAGCCACGAACAACAGGGTCTTGACCGATCACCCGAAGATGGGAGCGCTCCATTGCGGCCCCACGCTTTTGTGGGGTAATCTCGTGCTGATAGCGGTCGATGAGTTCAGCAAGCGAGGTAGACTCCGCTTCGGCTCGGGACATAAAGACCCCGCGGTCCATCTCTGATTCGATTTGCTTGGCCCAGGCGGTAGCCTCGGTCTTCAGGTCAAAGGTTTTGGCGAGTTCTGGGTAGCCGCGCTTCTTGATCCGTACCTGCCAAACCCGCCGGCCGCTTGGCCCCGGCCTTGCACGTAAACTCGCCATGTCCACCCCCGCGTTTTCCTTCCGGTGGACATATGGTGGACATATTCGGATTAAAAGGGAAGCGGGCGTTACTAAGTGCTTGATTGTATTGGCGTCCCCAAGGGGATTCGAACCCCTGTTACCGCCGTGAAAGGGCGATGTCCTAGGCCTCTAGACGATGGGGACCCATGTGCAACTCCACCCCT
>JAJYPQ010000094.1 GCA_021795255.1 Pseudomonadota bacterium | reverse complement strand
CGCCTTTGTCACCATGTCCAAGAATTAGCTTTTTCATATGTCACCTCACTTATTGAGTGGAATATCAGTAAAACCCGCTCGCACGGGACGTTGTTCACCAGCCAACGGCTCAGATGGGGATATCGCCGGTTTTGGTTTCGGAGATGTTGGCGCCGATGGGACCTGAGCTGATTCGGGCACCATCCGGCCTTTAGCGATCTGCCGTATCGCCGCCTTATGGGCGATACGCAACGCGTCCGCAGCGCTCGATGTGTTCGGATCGATTCCGACTACCGGACCTATCTCCATAACGATCTGTCGCCAGGTGACACCTCGCTTGCGCGCCACCGTAATGGCCTCGACCAGAGGTGCAACCCGCGCTACGCGGGATAAGGGCTGCAAATCTTTCAACAATGACGACGGCATGCTCGTTCCTCCTAAAACTCACTGACTCATCGTACCTGTTCGCCACAGAACGCAACTGCGCGAATAGCACCGTTTTGAGCCCCCTATTCGTTCGATGATGGAGCGGCTTATACGTATCATCAGCGACGGAAATTCTCGGGCATAAGCGGGCCTGAGCAACGCTATTCCGTAGGATTGCGTATGGGGAGCGTAATAAATCGGCATATTTAGATCGGTTGCGGCGTCTTCCGGTGATCGCGTTCCGCCGTTTATCGACTGGACAGCTCGGAAGCCGCCGATGTGCGTAGAAATTTATCGAAACCTTTCGGAACCGTTCGGAATACATACGTGCCAATAGGCCATTTTGAGTTGTGGGTCTGTCCGACACGGATGTTGAGGCGTGGCGCGGGTTTGTATAAGTTTTAAGGCAAGACGTCGAACGACGCTTATATCACTGTCGAACGCTGTTCGACGCCTTAATCCGTTGAAAAGGCACAGTTTCCGAGGCTGGCACGGGTTTTTCTTTGCAGCCCAACGGGTGCGATGGTGTGATGCTTTGGGGACCCGCGCGAAGCGTGGGGAGGTCTTGACTTGGACTTGGGGCTTGAATTGGGTTTGACCCGAGGGAAACCGAGGGGAGATACCGAAAAGAAAGCCCGGTCAATTGAACCGGGCATAATGAAGTGTGGGAAGGGGAAGGCGTTTGTTAGTAGCCGGAATTTGCGAGTTCATTTACGACACCGCACCCTTGCCCTGCGCTGCCCTGGCTTTGGCAAAAAGCGAAAGCGTATTGCCATTGTGTGGTGTCCTCGCTCGCCTGCGTAGTCCAGTGCGCGTTTTGTCCGAGCCGTCCGATCCCCTTGGAGTAGTACGCGATTGTCTGCGCCACCGGGGCATTCGCGCTCGGGGCACCGACCTTATGCACCCATCCAGTCGCCAGCGTCGCCACTAAGGCGGCCCCTCCAACCATTGCTGTGAATTTGAACGCGAACGACAGCCAGTGGTTTTGGCTTTGTGGAATGTATATCGCATTGTTGTAGTTCATCGTTTGCCTCCTGTTTCGTTTTGCCGCCCTCGATTAGGGCTCTCTGTCCCTATCCGCCTCGGGGGAAATTGGTGCCGACGTCCATTTGGTGCACCTACAGGTATACCAACTAGATACCTTGATAACGCTGACCCCAGTTTTCAGGACCTTTCAAGTGGTGCCGAAATCCATTTGGTGCACCTGTAGGTATACCTGCTGGATCACCCGAACCCTATTTTGGCTTTGAACGCCGCCGCCTTTGCCCGCCGCGCCTCGCCTTCATCCACCATTTCCGGTACTGCCGCCGATATCGGAGGCGTTTGGACCTGCATGACAGACCCGCCTTTCATCATCAGACCCAGCCAGGCCAATTCGCGCAGGCGTGCTGCCCGATCCTTTTGTGGAAACCTCGCCAATTCGTTTTGCAGTTCCTCCAAAGATGGGGGAATCGCGACAATCAACCTTTCGCGCTTTTTCATTTCGCGACCTTAGCTTTCGGGGCTGCTTTAGGGGCTGCTTTAAATTCGCCGGGGATAACTATCCGCTCGTATCGCACCACACGCCGCAAGCCCATTTTAGCGAGCATTGCCGTCGAGGCGCCTGTGCGTTCCCCGGCGCGTAGTTGGAAAATATACCCACGCGTGCATCCAAGAAAACGGGCCAATGCTACAACTCCCCCTTTGGCGATCACCAGTTCCTGCACTCGACTTTTGAGCACGCCCGCCAGTTCCTTAATTTCGTCTGCCATGTCCGTGTCCTCAATTCTCACATTGCAAAAGATGGCCCCGTCCTTGGGGCCTGTGCAAATTGTGCAAATTACGCGGCTTCCGCTTTCTTCAATGCCTTGACCCGTGCCCGCACATCCGATTCCGAAACCCCGTTTTTGTCTGAAATGTGAAACATCGTTGTTGAGTGCTTGATCAACGAGTTTGGGTAAGTGCAGGATGGTGGACGAATCGAGGCGCAAACACAGCACTTTTCATCCGGGTTCGGATACCACTTTTGGCACGACTTCATGTATCCGCGCCCCCACGGCCACTTGTTACGACGCTCAAGATATTCATGCGCCGCTTTGTCGACGGCCGCCAGATATTCTGGTGTGTCGCCAGTAATTTCAGTTTTTGCTACTTCACTCATAACATCTACCCTCACATTGCGCCCCGCGTTTTCGGGGGGCTTCGTCACTATCTGCATCGGGGGAAATTGCCACCGCCGACGCTTCACGATTTATTTTCCGCCATCCTCACAAAACGCAAATCGAGGTCCGGCGCTTTCGATAGGCGGCTCAGATTGTGAGTCGTTTCCGTATCACTTTTTGAGCCACAGAAAACATAAAAAAGCCCCCGTCCTTGGGGGCCTTTTGCTATTGGGGATACAAGGGTGCCGTCCTTGGCGCCCTCACCTTTCGCTAGAACGTGTGGGCCAAAGTAAGCCCGACCTCGCGCCCTTGGGTCTGGACCTGGGTGATTGTGGTAGTGGTCATCGAGCCCGAGTTGTTGCTCTGCGTTCCCTCGAAGATCCCAACGGTCATGCCCTTGTGGAAGTGGTAGTTTGCCGCCACCGTTACCCCGCGCGAATAGCTGTCCCAAGGCCGGCTCGGGTTGTATGGGCCTTGGGGCGCGTTGCCCTGAAGGCCTCCCACGTAGCTGATGCGCACTCCAAATCCATTGAGGCGTGGAGTTTTGAGGGCCACTACAAAACCGTCACTCACGGCGTTTTGTGTGTCAGGCAAAACCGCCCCGATCGTGAGTACTCCCATCCCTGTCATACGGGACATCGTTCCATTAAAAAAGACATGGAACAAAATATCGCGTGGGGCGTGCTCACCGTTCCCATAGCTCCAGGGGCTTTGACGATAAGTCAGGCGTACGCTTTTGTATTCGACAGAGAGCGCGGGCGTTACGCGCATGCGGGCGAGGTTCGCGCCACCTCCCATGATCCCCGATGTGTATCCCACTGCGAACCCGGGCACAACCTGGAAGCCATCCAGTGGCAGAAAATACCCCGCCAAGTTCACGCCCAGCCGCGCATGCAAAAAGCCCTGCATGCCCTGCACGACTTGGGTGTTGAGGCCTCCCGACAAGAGCGTCATCCCCGTTTCATCATTCACCCGTTGCTCTTGGGTAAAACTACGGGCATCGAACCCGCTCACCATGCCAGAACTTGACGCTGTGCTCTGGCTAATCAGCGCGCCTAAGGCAGGGCCTTGGCCTAACAGCGTCGTATTGCCGATCCCATAGGTGCTGG
The DNA here is from genome assembly GCA_021795255.1 of Pseudomonadota bacterium. The sequence continues at coordinate 7,451 of JAJYPQ010000094.1, read as the reverse complement.
TTGCCGTGGATGTATCACCAGTCCCTGCATACGCGTGGAACTCGGCCGCCTGCGCCCCTCCTGCCACTACCAGGGCCAGAGCGAAGATCACCCCAGCCATTATTGTATTGAATCGCTTCATGGTTTGTTCTCCCGCCCCTTCCAAAATTGGGGGGCTTCTGGAGGTATCGGCGGTGGGGGAAATTGGCGCGCATTGCGTCATCAAGGACCGCGTGGTAGAACGGTGCTATTCCATTTCTCGGTGCCGGACGGTGAAGCAACGCAGAAGAAAACCACGTCTAACCGTTATCGTCGGGGCAGGCGCAACTACCGGCGCTGTCATTGCAAGCCTTCGTTGGCAGAAAGATAGACTTGGCAATCCGCTCTCCGAAGATACCATCAAAAGACAGGACAACTACTCGACACAACATCTGACAGAGAAAATTGGCCGCCTAGGTGCTCCGCAAGCCGTGATAGCCGGTACGCCCTACGGACGTGGTGCCCGCGACGTCCCGGGCACACCACCCCGGCGTTACGACACGCAGGTTTCCGTCATACCGTGGCTTATGCAGGCCCTGGGGGCCTATTACCGCGCGCCCAACTTTGAAACCTTGCTGGGTGTTATTGAAGACTTGGAGATGTTTGCGAGCAGCCAGCACAACCTCACCGCACGAGACGAGTACCGCTTTCCTCTCAATGCATTCTTGGACCCTCTCCCACGACACGCGTTCCTACTGGATAGACTCCTACTTCAAGAGGCGCGTGGACAAATCGTGGCCACCCTCATGGAGCATGTCCCAGACAAAGAACACTATGCTGCGATTCAGTATCGGGCGAGCTTTGATGTACTCAAGAAATCCTTCGACTTGGACGTTTTCACGCTCAATTACGATCTCTTGCTGGACGCGGCCCTAACATCGAACGGCCAACAACCCTTTGATGGGTTCACCCGAGATGTGGGATCTAACGGGCCTGTGGCACAAGCTTTCGACCGGTCCGGTTTTATTGCAAGGGGACAAAGGGAACCCTGCACGCTCATTCACTTGCATGGCTGTAGCCTTTTCGGCTACATCGCAGACCGAACAAACACGATTCGGTTTGACGAAATCGTCAAACACCACAACGTTCACGCGGCTCTAAGCTCCGTAACAGGCAGCGTTCGCAGCGAGACCACACAGAATGGCGAGATTTTAAGCGCAGGTCCCATAATCTCTGGCGTAAACAAGATCGCCAAGATCACGGCAACCATGGTCCCTTATGGCTATTACTATCAAGCCTTGGGTAACGCGATTTCATCCAACTCCAGACTTTTAATCATAGGCTATGGCGGCGCTGATCCTCACGTAAATGCGTGGATTGAGCAGTTTCAATATATCCACGGCCAAGCTCGCCGAGCCGTTGTGGTTCTGGGAGGCGGCGCAAGCACGCAGCTCTCATTTACACGAGAGACCACGATAGACCGTCTCGTGGACGCCGTTGACAATAAGATCCCGACAAAGACTTTCAGCCACCACGAAGGACTCCAGCAAATTACGGATGCCACGCTTTTATCACACGACGGTTTCCCAATCTCAGCCAGAAGTGCCAACGACGTTGCTGCGTTCTTGAACACGGCAGCAGATAGCCGCCCACAAACGGAAGGCGCCGGATAATGTGGGCTGCCATAGCACAATGGGTCGCGGCAGCCGGAACCCTGGGGACAGTCATCGTCCTCGTCTACCAGAGCCACAAGCGCCGGAAAGCGTCGCGCAAAGACCAAGTGATAGACGTGGTCCTAGAACCGTTGCGCGCCCGACTGGAAGGTGGGATGGCAAGCATCCTCGAACGGCGCGCGAATCCTGTCATTTGGCGGCTCGATAGCGGCCTGGCGACAAATCCTGATCCGTCGTTTGGTGTAGCCCTTCCATCGTTCTTAGCGCCCCCAGTCGCGGTCACGAACTCGGACGGACCTCTATTTTCCGTCGCCTATAAAGCGGTGCGCGCGAAGCACCCTTACCGAGGCCTAATCGACAAGTGGGAGGCGCTGGACAGAGACTACCGGGAACTTTTGGAAGACGGACTCCTTCCCCTTGTCCAACGGATCGACGACCACCTGCGCACCTCATGCGCCGTACCCGACATTGTGGAACACCGAAACGCTACGCGCTGGTGCAGCTATTCGCAATTGGCGGAACACGCGTTCAATACGCACTGGCTGAGTCGTTACTCGTATACCCTCGAAGTTCAGCGCGATAGACCTGGGACGCCAGGCATTGTCACATTATGGAACCCAGGCGGACCTAACTTCACTGATGGAACCACAGAAAGCGAGGTGACGGGATTACAGGATGCAATAAATAGCCTGATGGCAGACGCTGCCATGCAGGATACGATAGAAAACCTCAAACAGCAGGCATGCGCACTCAATGAGCAACGGCAGGGGCTTCTGGAAAGGATAGCGACTATTCGTTGGTCCCGTACAGATTGAGTTAAAGCAACAGGACGGTCTGACGCTGACGCAAACCGAAAGAATGGGCCGTTTGCGCCTGATGGGGCCCAGTAGTACATTCCCAACCAACTCACGATCTGAAGGTGCGGAAGTGGCTGATGGTGAAACAAACCCCCAACAACAAATTGTCCTTCGGAGTACTTCGCCGCTTGTTGATGGAGAGCTGGCCTTTTCGGGCGACCAGTTAAACCGGAAGGTTTTTGCCGAACGTCTATCTGACTACGTAAACCGCCTTAAGGACGGTGCCGTAATCGCGATCGATGCACCGTGGGGCGAAGGCAAGACTTGGTTTGGTCATAACTGGGCCAAGCTACTCGAGGAGCGCGGGCATAAGGTGATGTTCTTAGACGCCTTCGCTCATGACTATGTGGAGGACCCATTCCTGGTACTTGCGGCTCAAATCCTTGAAGCCATCAAAGATGATAGAGCTTCCCTCGAAGGTCTCACGGATAAAGCAGTCGCGGTCGCCAAAGCCCTCACGCCGGTCGCGGCAACTGTCGCGGTCAACCTGGTGGCACGCTGGGTTCTTGGCAGTCCTGATATCTCGAAAGCCGTGCGAGATGCCCTGGAGGCCGGCGTCGATGCGTCCGAGCCCGGCCTGAGCGGCGCCATCAAACAACGCCTGACACACTTCCAAGACGAAAAGTCTACTATAGGCGCCTTTCGTGATCAGCTCTCCACCTACTGCCTAAATGCCGATAATAAAGGGAAACCGGTGGTCTTTTTCATCGACGAGCTGGACCGTTGCCGCCCCTCGTTCGCCGTCCAGACTATAGAGCGCATCAAGCACTTTTTCGAGGTGCGTAACCTGGTGTTTGTGCTTCTCATCAATAGAAGTCAACTTGAAAAAGCAATAACGGGTGTGTACGGCGCTATTGATTCATGCCGCTACTTAGGGAAGTTCTTATCGTTGACATTCCGGTTTCCGGGAAACGACCGTGTACCCGATTGGGAGAGGGTACTTAAAACGCATTATGTCCATGAGGTACTGCGCCGATATGGCATCGCTACGCCACCTTCAGAGAATAGACTTAAGGCGCCCCAATTTGCTGATGGACTTGGTTTTGTCGCGGAGTTTTTTAACCTATCATTACGGGACCTCGAACAAGCTATTGCGCTTTTTGTGCTGGCTCAGCCCCTTGGCCCTTTAACGGGCGGCTACTTTGCACTTGTCGTCGGGCTAAGAATCGCTTACCCCAATTTATTCCGGGCGATGCGAGAAAATCGCCTACCGGAATTCGATAAGGCGGCGAAGATATTGGAGGATTGGATCGATAGGCGCGTTAAGGCGGGGCAAGTCCAGGAAATAACCAAGGATGACGCGGTCTATCAGTATGTGACTTGGCTCAAGATGTGCGCGGCTGGCGTCCACCCGGCTGGCGACCATGGACGCTAAAGCAAGCATGGCCCCTGTCCACATTACGAAACTACGATAGGGCTTCATCGGTAGTACCTCCAACGGCCCCCACTATGGGGGCCTCTGACGTTATCGGCACCGACGGAAATTTTTAAGAAAAGAGCCCCGGCCAGGATGAAGCTGGGCTTGGGTCATGGGTGTCAGGTGAAGAGGGGTTGGAAGGCGGCAGGCTGCGGCAAGGCCCGCCCCTGCTTCCCTTGGAAGGGCGCCCTTATGGTTTTGGGTTTGGATGGGAGGGGCCAGGGCCGTCAGGCCCAAGGCCCCGACTTCCTAGGAGATTCCTAAAAGAATCTCCTGGAGAATTCCTACCGCAGCGGCCAAGGAGGCTACGCCTGCGGCCAAGGAAGCTACGGCGCGGCCAAGGAGGCTACGCTAGCGGCCAAGGAAGCTACGCCCCCTGTTTTGAGGGAATAAACACGCGATCTCCGTCGAGCAGCACCCCGGCCCCCGCCATCGCCTCCTCGTCCCTCCGGACGTCCTGGCGGGCCCATCGCGTCGGCTCTGCGCCCACAGCCTGAATTAACGTGTCAAGCTTCCAGCCGCCATTTGGTTGGTCCCTATGCGTGAGCACATGCCTCGCGATGGCCGCTGCGACGCCGCTTTTGATTGCGGCGAGCGGTCGTGGGTCGTAGTGGAGTGGAATTGGGTCTGCTCGCGACCATGCGCCCCACGATGGTGTTAGCTCTGCTCTCCAGAGCGGGCGGTATGCGCCCGTGACTGGGTGCTGGACCCTCGCCTCTGTGGGGACTATCCGGTCAAGTATCCCGTCCACCATGAGCTTCTCAACCCCGGATACGGTGACTTGCCGTAACTCCCGCGCCAGTTGCTCTACACCAGCTTGCCCGTAGCGCCGTCCGCGTCCATCAACTAGCGTGGACCTGAGATCGTGCATATCTATTAATACGCATGTGACCCCGTTCGGTAAGACATGCACGCGCATCGCATGGAACTGTATGGCTTCCATGAGTAGTGCGTGCTGCTGCCCAACTGCGCTACGGACGCGAACCGGACCAAAGCCCGGCAAATCCATCTCGACCTCCCGCCATGCATCCTTTTCTGGGTGCCGAACATGCTGGAATATCTTCCAGCGCGAGGTTTGGGCGCAGGTGGTGGGCATTTTTCGCTCTTTCCAGGGGATCGCCGCAGGGTCTATCTTAGCTATTTTAGCCATGCTAAGTCCTCATCCTTAGTTTGCCCTGCCGGCGACCGCGCGTCCCCATCTCCGTTACTCTGCTTGTTCTGCTTGTCGTATTCTTGGGCACCTTTCCCTACGAGGTTTCCAAGGCCACGCCTCGATTTTGGCGGCGGGACGACACGGTACTCTTTTAGATATTTGGGAATCGCCATAACGCTTCCGTCTGGCATCATCTCGAAAATTGAAGGGTCGAATCGATTCCAGCCAGCGGGCTGCGGCATCTCACTGTGTTTTGAAACGGCCACCGCGATCATTTGGCGCCTGCCAACTTCGTCTGCGGGGATTGGCGTGAGCTCTGAGACCTCCTTGGGAGTGAGTAAAGTCATCCCCATCAACCAGCGCAGGTGTCCAGGAATTCCGTTCGATCCGGCCCGCGAAGTGTAATGAAGCCGCTGCTGCACATCTTCCGAACCGCTCGCTTGAGATGTATGTGATACGGTCAGCAGAGTGCCCCCGATCTCTCGCCCCAGATCCTCGAACTCCTCGGCCAGCGCCTGCTGCTGAGGGATGCTAATTGGGTCCTGGCCGGCCGCCGCGCGCCCGATCGTGTCAATAATGGTCAACGCGGGGCGGATAACTATCGCTTGCTGCACAGCCGGATCGTAGCCCCGGCCCCGCTGCCATACCTTCGCCCGTGCATCCCAAACAAAGAGAGGACCAATAGTCGGTGGGGCGATCATGAGTCGGCCAGGTTCGATGTCAAACATTTCGGTCCCCGCCGCGCGGTGCAGATCCCTTACCCACACATCCCGGCTGGATTTTTCTCCTCCGAGCGCCAGGACGCCGCCGCTGACGCACCGCTTCCCAAACCATTGCCTCTTGCTGCCGGCCACGGCCAACATGAGTGACGTAAGAAGAGTGGATTTGCCTGCCCCAGGCGGAGAGAACACATCCCCCACGGCGCCAATTGGTAGGATATCCTCCAGAAACCAATCGATCGGCTTTGGTTTTTCCTTTAGTAAATCTCCGCCATCAAGCCATTCACTGGTTTTACTAGTTTTCATACCAGCTCCTCCTCTTCTTCTATTTCAAAGAGGGAAAGGCTCTGGTTCTCCTCAAGCTCTGCCCGGGCCGCGCGAGGCTTATGTTTTATCGGTTTACGCGGGGCGCAGATTTCTGCTGGCGTGCACTCGAACCCTGGGAGTCCCGGCTGCGCAGTCGCACGCTCGACCTCAACCAAAATGGCCTTGCGATCCCGCAGGATTTGCCGAATGCGATGGCGGGTGACTCCGGTTTTTGCAGCGATTTGGTTAACGTCAAACCCGTAGTCAGCCAGAAAAATGATGGCCGCGTACAAGTTGCTAGGCGAGAGCTTTGGGAGGTTGTAATCTTCATTTCCCTGGTCAAGATCGCAGGCCAGGATTGCGGCATCACCATCCGTGATCTCGTTTGTGTCTACCCATTCCCCCTCTTCATCAAGATGCGTGAGGGTTTTCCCTCCAGGCAGGGTACGGCTGTCTATAAACGCCTCTCCTTCATCTCCGCTACCATCCACCCGATCGTCAATTGGGCGACATGGGAGGCGCTGACGGCGCTCGGCGTTGAGGGCACGGCGCGCGGCTTTGATGGCCGCCGCGATGTTCCCTGGGTGCTCCACAATCGCCACAAGAGCCATCCCCTCACAGTCTACTTGGTCAACTTTATGAAAGGCCGCCAAACGCCGAACCGACCCATAAACTTTCCTAAAACCCGGGGCCTTCTTTTCCACTTTCAACTTCCAGTCCATGTCCATAAAACACCTCAAAAATAGGCAAAACGAGGCTCGGCCGGGTCGGAGCGGGAACAAAACGAGGGCGCACAAAGGCGCCGGATATGCCGGATTTTGAGGCGTACGAAGACGCCCGAATGAAGCCATTTGGGGGATTTTTGGGCGCAGAAAGCCCGCGTGACGCCATTTTTATTGAGGATTTTTTACTGAAACCCGGGACGGATCTATCCTGGGGGTCTTTCCTTGGGCATGCCGCAAGGTCGGACTATTTTTTGACCAAGGCCAGAAAGGCGGGGTCAGAGTGAAGCTCATGGGTGATGTTCTTGTAACGCGCCCATCTGGCGCGAGGGTTTCCCCTATACTGCTACTACTGACAATGAGTTTAGTGTATCCCCAACAAAGATCAAACAAACCCCATCCAGGTATGAAACTATTTTTCTACATACAGGCGTTGCCACCGTCCGGACTGGGGGGTCTGCCACAGATCCCATTCGCTGACCACAAAATGGAGGGGTTGGTTTCGCGGACGTGAGGGCAATACGTTGTTTTTTTCTCACCGCCTAAGATTTGCAAAGTCTGTTGCCCAGCTCTAGCCGCCACATTTTCGGCTGAATATCCAGGCTGGAATCAGCGTTTTGTGCGAATCTGCCTCGAAACTCCAATA
>JAJYPQ010000616.1 GCA_021795255.1 Pseudomonadota bacterium | reverse complement strand
AGGGTGACCGGCTGGGCGACCTGGAGATGCGTGAAGCCGGGCATGATGGTATCGGCCTCGCGCTCAGCGATCGTTAAAAAGACCCGGCCTAGCTCCTGAAGCTGGTCCAGAAGGGCATCTATGCCATCGCGCAGGTAGAGGCGAACCGTGGTGGCGACCTGATCGTTACGGGAGCGCGCGGTATGGAGTTTTTTCCCGACCTCCCCGATACGTGCGATAAGCGCCGCCTCGATGTTCATATGGACGTCTTCGCGCTCTACAGACCACGAGAAGCGGCCTTCGTCGATATCCTTTTCGATGGCGGCAAGCCCGGACACGATCGTAGCGGCCTCGTCCTGACTTATGATGCCAACCGCACCGAGCATGGTGGCGTGGGCCCGGGAACCTGCGATATCGTGGCGATAGAGCCTGTGGTCGAAGCCCACGGAGGCGGTGAAGGCCTCCACAAAGGCATCGGTCGGCTGGCTAAAGCGGCCTTTCCAGGCCTTGTCGGACGGGGGCATGGGGGTTCTCGCATCAAAGGACCCTTATAGTAACGGACTCGGCGTGTCGCGTTAAGCGTCGAGGACCATTCAGCCATTTATCTGTCGCAGAGGCCCGGTCATCGGTCCCGGGTTGAGGGCCTACCGTCGGTCCACTACAGTTGATCTCGTTGTTCCTGGGCCGGACTCTCCTTATGCACCCCCACCCCGAAATACCGGCCCAGGTTGCCGGTCCCCCGAGGAAAGACTCGGGGGACGCTTTTTCCTGGTAGTCTAGAGGGCCTTCCCGTCTCGGCGGGCCTTTACCCTTAAGACTTTAGGTGGCAATGAAGGACTCGACCAGCTACTTCCTGCCTGATTTCGGTTCCCTCGAAATAGCCGCCAAGATCCTCTTTTTGGCGGAGGCCATCGCGGTTATATTCACGATCGGCTTCAATGACCATATAGGGCCTGCGGTCGCCAAAGACTTCGTGTTTTTATCGGCTTACGCCCTCACCATCGCCTTGGTGAGCCTCCTACTGCTGCGGATCGCCAACCGCAGCCTGCGCAAGCTGTCGGTGATCGCGGGATCGCTCGCGGTGCTTGTTCTCATGCAGATTGCGATCGTGGCCGTCACGGAGCTCATGATCTTGGCCCTCTATAATCTGCGGCTTATCCCGAGCCGTTGGCCCGATTGGCAAATGGCCCTGCTTACCCATAGTCTTCTGATAGGCACGATCGTGATGCTGCTCGCTTTACGCTATTTGTTCGTTTCGCATAAGGCGCAGATAGACGCCAAACTGGAGCAGGAGGCCCGCATACAGGCCTTGCAGTCGCGCATTCGGCCTCACTTTTTGTTTAACAGCATGAATAGCATAGCGAGTCTCACCAGAAGCGATCCGCCGCGCGCCGAGGCGGCCCTTCAGGACCTTGCCGATCTTTTTCGGGTGCTGTTGGCGGACGCCCGCAAGCTGGTCCCGATATCGGCTGAGCAAGAAATATCGCGCCAATATCTTGAGATCGAGAAGCTCCGTCTCGGGGATCGTTTGCAGGTCAACTGGACCGTAAGTAATGTCCCCCGCAATGCCCTTATTCCCACGCTCACCTTGCAACCACTGCTCGAAAACGCCATATACCACGGCATAGAGCCGCGGTTCGGGGGCGGGGTTGTGAAGGTCGAATTATGGGGCGACAACGCCGGCACCTTAAATATACTCATCAGTAACCCGATTCCGGAGGTCCGCAAGCATGCCCACGGACGGGGCAATAAGATCGCCATGGACAACATCCGTCAGCGGCTGGCTTCGCATTTCTTCGAAGCGGCCACCCTGCAGACGTTCGAGGAAGGCGACCAGTATCATGTCAAAATTAAAATGCCGATTGTCAAAAATCAGGGGGATCGATACCTAGCGGAGACATCACGATGAGAGAGACAAGTGCGTCAGGCGAGCAGAGGAGGGAGCCCATGAAGGTTTTGATTGTGGACGACGAGAAATTGGCACGTGATCGGCTCCGGGAACTGGTTGGGGAGATCGGTGAGCACACGGTAGTGGGCGAAGCCATGAACGGCAGCGAGGCGATAGAACAAACCGAGCGGTTGAATCCGGACGTCCTGCTCATGGATATTCGCATGCCGGGTATGGACGGGCTTGAGGCGGCCATGCACCTCATGGGACTGGAGGCGCCCCCCGGTGTCATATTTACGACCGCCTATGACCAACACGCGCTGGACGCGTTTGAGGTGAACGCGGTCGACTACCTTCTGAAACCTATTCGTAAGGACCGCTTGGCCAAGGCCTTGAGTAAGGCCGGTAAGTTGACCTTGCAGCAGCTCCAGGACTTTAACCAGGCGCAAGACAGCCCGGTTGTACGTACCCATTTGAGCGTACATCTGCGCGGGAACATCCGCCTCGTGCCGGTTCAGGATGTCCTCTATTTTTTGGCCGACAACAAATATGTGACGGTGAGAACCCCGAGCGAAGAACATCTGATCGAGGATTCGCTTGTGAACTTGGAGCGCGAATTCGGCGAAAGCTTCTTGCGCATCCACAGAAACGCCCTCGTCGCGACACCTTACATCAGCGGCATCGAGAAGGACGGTAGCGGCACTTGGC
>JAJYPQ010000615.1 GCA_021795255.1 Pseudomonadota bacterium | reverse complement strand
TACGAACTGCCAGATGCCCGGCGCTTTGGCCTGGACGGGAGCGCCCAGAGCGAGCTCGAGGCCAGTGGCCCGCCCGCGGTCGAAGATCCCGCCTTGCGGGAGATCTACGAGGCCGTGAAGGATCGCCCTGTGGCCCCCGGCCCGCTCTGGCGGCAGGCCGTGCGTTCGGCCCTTATGGCCGCAGTCAAAGATCCTGATCGCGGCCTTGCGCTGTGTGATCAAGGGGCTTGGGGGGGGCTGGAGGCGATCCTCGCCGGCCAATTGCCATGGACCCGCAAAGGGCCGGCAGCCCGTTCCCCACGGCCGCGCCTGCGTGCTGAGCTCGCGCGACTCTTTCCGGGCCCCCGGCTCGCGGCTATGGCCGAGCGGTGGACCGCAGCCGATAGGTGTGATCTCGTGGAATTTTTACATCGCGGCATTGAATCGCCCGAGGTCTTGCTCGCGGCCCTGGCCGAGCATGCGCCGGGACTCGGGTTCGTTGCCGCGCACCATCTCTTGGCCGAGGACTATCGCGGGCAGCGTTTGGCCGATCTCACGGCGCTTGTGCACATCGAGGCCGACGGCCTCTCGGACTGGCTGCCGGATACGGGCGGCATCTATTGGGGGAGACGCGGGGCCCTCGACCTTCAGGTGGCAACGGGCGCGTCGGGGCTTGATGTCGCGCGCCCGATCCGTTCGCCCGTGACGGAACAGGATGGCGAGCCCTGGCGCATAGGGCCGCTCTTCGCCCGATATTATACTGCACTTATGGAAGGATCAGGACGTGCCCTGCTTGCGCGCGCCAGCGCTTATGCCCTTAGTCGCAAGCAGTTTGGCGAATCCTATCGCGACCGCGAAGGCCGGACTGCGATCATCAAGTTCGGCGCCGTCAAGCGCTTGCTGGCGCTCATCGAGTACAGCCTGACGCTTGCGCGCGAGGTATCGGCGGTCTGCGATCAAGATCCGCAGGCGGTAGTCGGCCTCTTAAAGGCGCGTTTTGGTGTGTCGCAGGATGGCGTGGCCTGGGTCGCGGGTCAGGTGTTCGGGGGCATTGCCTACTCCGAAGACGATATATTAGCCCCTCGCTATCGTGACGCGATGGTCTTCGCTCAATGGCCCGGGGCTGTGCCTTTGCGTACCGATGCCCCCTGGGAAGCGACGCTTTGGCATAATGCCTTGCGCCACGGTCCTGAGGCCTACTTCCTACGCCACGGCGTTTTTGTCGCGCCATCTCCGTCTTTGCTGCCACCCTTAAGGCGCCGCCTGCGCGGCCTTACGGCGCCTGCGACAACGCCTTTCCCCTATCAGAGCGGCGGTTTTCTACTGGGCGACATACTCGGCCCGGATGCCGTTTTTCTGCCCGAGTACTTCTTGGCTGACCCGCGTTTGCGGCAGATGCGCGCCCAGGTCCTCAGGCTTTTGCGCGGCGGCTTTCGCGACCCAGGCGGCGGCCCGTACGGTCGCTACATCGATCGACTCCATGGCATGCCGCCCGCCGACATCGACCGTTTGCGAGCCTTCAAGGCCTTCGCCACGGTGATTCCCGAGACCCTCGGGGGCAAGGGCCTCAGTAAGGCCGAATACGCGGTGCTTACGGGCCTGCTCATGGGTCGCGCCGACACATCCGTGGGCCTCCTTGTCATGGCGAGCACGAGTATCGGCACGATGCCGGTGTTGCTGGCGCTGGAGAAAGACCTCCCGCGGCTCGCGGCCGAATTGGCGGCCTTTCCCGGGTCGGCCTTTGCCCGGCTCGAGGCCTTGTGCGCCCGTCTCCGGGGCCTCTGCGCGCGTCCGCGCCCGAGCGCCATAAAGGCTACGATCCATGCCCTCGAGCGGCTCCTCAAGGCCTTGTTTTTGGGCCACGGCTCGGCGCTCAAGTATCTTGCCCGGGACGTGCTGCTCGATTTCCGAGACCTCGTGGCCGTAGCCCGGACCCGTGACCTGGACGAGCTGGACCTGAAGACCAAGACCTTGGTCCGGGGTTTCAAGCGGCTGTCTGCGGCCCTTAACGAGGAGCGGGCCCTGCTTCCGGGGCGCATGCTCGCCCATCAGCATTTTCTTGAGTTTTTAGCCCACGGCCAGATCAGCGCCTTTGCCCTAACCGAGCCTAACGCCGGTTCGGATACCGGTGGGGTCGCGACCCGGGCGCGTCGTGTTCAAGTCCCTGTTACGCAAGATGCCCTAGGTCTCTGGCGCTTTAGTGTCGAGGGGGGTTCCCGCGTTTTACTAGATGAGCGGCGACTCGATTTTAGCGGTCCTGTCGTGATGTACCGCCTCTTGGACGAAACGCGCGCGCGCCTCGACGACAGCGCTTGGGATAGGGAGCGCCAGTGCGGCAAGCGCCGCTTGGTGCTCGCTTCCGGGGTGAGCTACGAGTACGACGATATCGGTATACCGACTGCCACCGACGACGGTTTTATCTATGACCACTACCAGCTGTCCGGGGCCAAGATGTGGATCACCAACGGTTCGGTCGCCGATCGCTACTGTTTGTATGCCCAGACGGAGTGGGGCGAAACGGGCTTCATGATCGAACGCCGTTCCGAGGGTCTGCGAATCGGTCAAAACGAACGCAAGTTGGGACAACGGGCCTCGCCT
>JAJYPQ010000614.1 GCA_021795255.1 Pseudomonadota bacterium | reverse complement strand
AGCCTTTTTTGAGGAGCCTCCTGAATCGGGTGGACGCCATCATTGTACCGACACCCGCCCATGTTTCATCGTCGTCGCAACTGACCGCATGTCGAAGGCCTGAACGTTGCCACGTCGTGCCATTCGGTATCGATTATGCGCCCTTCGACAAGGCGGCCCGGGAACGTCAGAGGATTGCCGATCTCAGGGCGAGCCTGGGCGGTGGTGATGAGGTATCGGTCGCGTTCGCCGTCGGTCGACATGTCTATTATAAGGGCCTTGAGTATCTTGTACGGGCCATGATCGATGTGCCGCGGGGCGTTCTGGTAATAGGTGGGGACGGGCCGCTCACGGCGAACTTGAAGGCGGTAAGCCGGGCTCTGGGGCTTGACGCGCGAGTCCGCTTCGTGGGGCGGATCCCCGACGAAGAGCTCCCCCTTTACTACCATGCCTGCGAGGTATTCTGCATGCCATCGGTCGCGCCCGCGGAGGCCTTTGGGCTCGTACAGCTCGAGGCCATGGCCTGCGGCAAACCGGTCGTTTGCTGCGAGCTCCATAACGGTGTCACCTATGTGAATCGCGATGGCGAGACCGGGCTTGTCGTTCCACCGCGCGACCCGAAGGCCTTGGCCGCCGCTCTCAATCACCTGTTCGGCGATCCCGCGCTTCGGCAAAGATTGGGTGAGCGGGGGCGCCAGCGTGCCCGGAGGGAGTTCTCCGTGGACAGTATGGTGGCGGGCACCTTGGGTGTTTACCGATCCCTGCTGCGAACCAAGGTATCGGAACGGAACAGCGACGGTGTCGTAGATGCTGTGGGGTAGAATTGCTTTGTGCAGGCCCTTTGCGATGGTTCGTGAAAATCTCGCGATGACCGGCGCTCTCGGTGCCCCCGCCCATTATAGTGGCGGACGCAATGGTAAGGTCCAGAGGAATCCATGGCCATAATGACTACCACGAATCAGAAGGCCCCGGACCCCCAGGGGGACGCAAGGATCTGTCGGCCTAGCCGCATCCTGATCGATTGCACGGAGACCTTTGCGTCCGGGCTCACTACTGGTATCCAGCGCGTCGTACGACAGATAGCGGGACGGGCGGAACAGCTGTCACGAGATATCGGCATCCCCTGCATCCCGATAATAACGGATGGCGTAAAGGTAAGACAGGTGCCGGTCGATGCGCTGACCTCACGTAATGATGGCGTGACGCGGCCTCGAGGCCGCGTCGTCATCGACAGAGGGCGCGCGATTTGGGATAGATGGCTGGAGCCCCTCCTGGGCGGTCTAGGCTTGCGGGTCGCCGCACGGCGCTTCGCCTGGCTGCTTTTGATTATGGCGCCCATGCGCCTCAAGCGGCGCGCCGAGAGCCCCGAGATACCTCTTCAGAAAGGTGATCTCTTGTTGCTCCCGGATTCATTCTGGGGTCTGGGCTATTCCGTGCGACTCGCCGGAAAGGCCCGCGCGAACGGTGTATGCGTCGTGCCCGTTATCCACGATATATTTCCGATCACGCATCCGGAGCTCTCGGACAGCAAGAACGCTGCGGTATTTAAGACCGCGTTCGGTCAGCTATTGCCAGCCAGCGACGCCCTTTTGGCGGTCTCGCGGTTTACGCAAAGCCAAGTGGAGGCTCTTCTCAAGAGGCAGGGCCTGCCGGTTCCACCGATCATGAGTTTCCGTCTGGGCGCCGACCCTTTTCCATTGGGACCAGAGGCCGCTCCCTTTGAGGCGGATCTATTCCCGTTGCAGAATATTTACCTCATGGTTGGCACTATAGAGCCCCGCAAAGGCCATGCGGTCGTCCTTGATGCCTTCGAGCGGTTGTGGCACGAGGGTAGTCAGGCGACGCTGGTATTCATAGGGCGCGTGGGTTGGCGTTGTGAGGGGCTTCGGAACCGCCTCGAATCGCATCCGCTGCGCGGGCGCCGCCTATTTGTCTTTTACGACGCCACGGATGCTGAACTTCACCACGCATACACCCACGCCAAGGCCCTCATTATCGCCTCACGCGTAGAGGGTTTTGGTCTTCCGCTCGTAGAGGCGATGCGTTACGGGGTTCCTGTGATCGCAAGCGACATCGAGGTATTCCGTGAGATCGGCGGCGATTATCCGGAGTACTTCGCGGTTGACGACGTCGATGAACTCCATCGGCTGCTTGATCAGAACGAACGGCGAGAAATCGGGGCGCGTTCGCCGCGCGATTGGCCGGGTTGGGATGAGGCCGCGCGAGATGCGCTTCAGGCGGCGATCATGCTTTATTCAGACCGGGTTGTCCAAGACATGACTAGCGTATTGCCGCCGAATTGTTGATGGGCAACGGGCCCTGGAAGATCACCTGGGTTCTATTTAAATCCAGGTTGTCGAGACGAATGCTGAAATGTGCATGGAGGGGGAGTATTTGTGCAATCTATTGAATGATACGATGCTCGCCGCCTCTCTAGTCGGTACCAAAAGTACCAAAATGGAGAGTGTGACATCCCACTTGAATGGAGGGGGGCGACCATGCAGATTACAATGATCGGGATTGATTTGGCAAAGGCAGCGTTTGCCGCCCATGGGATCAATGCCCACGGCAAGGTAACTCTGAAGGGGTCGCCCAAACGTGCCCATGTGGTGA
>JAJYPQ010000613.1 GCA_021795255.1 Pseudomonadota bacterium | reverse complement strand
TCGATGAGGAACCGAATGTCCACGAACGCCCGGACAACGACATCCAGTGGACCCGCATCGTCGAACTGGATTTTGTGCCCCATCCGCGTCTGGCCCGGCCCGAGATCATTCGGATGGACTATGGCATGAAAGACGGCGGGATCCGGATGCGCGTTCGCGCCGCCGTCGCGGGCTACATGCTGCTGCGCTGGGGCGTGGACTGCTCGCCCGATCACAGCCTGAAAGACGAACAGTACCGCCTGTGGCTCAGTGACCCGCTGGCGCTGTACGGAGTAGAGAACGCAAAGCTCGCGCCGGGGTATCAGGCCCCGGCAGCGAAGGCATCACGTAAATAGGAAAAAACACAATGGCACAGAACGATTCAAGCAAGAACGGCAACGGAGGAAACCTCGGTTTCGAGGCTGACCTCTTCAAAACCGCCGACAAGCTGCGCGGCAACATGGAGCCCTCCGACTACAAGCACGTCGCGCTCGGGCTCATCTTCCTGAAGTACATCTCGGACGCCTTCGAAGCCAAGCACAAGACCCTGCTGGCCGACGACCCGCAGGCGACCGAGGACAAGGACGAATACCTTGCCGACAACGTGTTCTGGGTGCCGAAGGAGGCGCGCTGGTCGCACCTGCAGGCCAACGCCAAGCTGCCCACCATCGGCACCTTGATCGACGATGCGATGCGCGCCATCGAAAAGGACAACGAGTCCCTCAAGGGCGTGCTGCCCAAGGACTACGCCCGTCCCGCCTTAAACAAGGTGATGCTGGGCGAGCTGATCGATCTGATCTCTGGCATTGCGCTCAACGAGGAAGGCGACCGTTCCAAGGACATTCTCGGGCGCGTGTACGAGTATTTCCTTGGCCAGTTCGCCGGGGCAGAGGGCAAGCGTGGCGGCGAGTTCTACACACCACGTTCCGTTGTACGGGTGCTGGTGGAAATGCTGGAACCCTACCAGGGCCGCATCTATGACCCGTGCTGTGGCTCAGGCGGGATGTTTGTGCAGTCGGAGAAGTTCGTGCAGGAGCACGGCGGCCGCATTGGCGACATTGCGATTTACGGGCAAGAGTCGAACTACGTCACTTGGCGGCTGGCCAAGATGAATCTGGCCGTGCGGGGCATCGACTCCGATATCCGCTGGAACAACGAGGGCAGCTTTCACAAGGACGAGCTGCGCGACCTCAAGGCCGACTACATCCTTGCCAATCCCCCCTTCAATATCTCCGACTGGGGCGGCGACCGCCTGCGTGAAGACGTGCGCTGGAAGTTCGGCGCGCCGCCCGTCGGCAACGCCAACTACGCGTGGCTCCAGCACATCTACCACCACCTCGCACCCAACGGCACGGCGGGCGTGGTGCTGGCCAACGGCTCGATGAGCTCCAACCAGTCTGGCGAGGGAGAGATCCGCAAGGCGATGCTCGAAGCCGACGCGGTGGATTGCATGGTGGCGCTGCCTGGGCAGCTCTTCTATTCCACGCAGATCCCCGCTTGCCTGTGGTTCTTAGCCCGCAACAAGAACCCCGGAAAAGGTCTGCGTGACCGGCGCGGACAAGTGCTGTTCATCGACGCCCGCAAGCTGGGTGTGCTGGTGGATCGCACCCGGCGCGAACTCACCGATGAGGAAGTCCAGAAGATCGCCGACACCTACCATGCTTGGCGCGGAGAGGAAGGCGCGGGCGAGTACGCCGACGTGGCTGGCTTCTGCAAGTCGGCATCGATGGAAGACATCCGCAAACACGGCCACGTGCTGACACCGGGGCGCTACGTGGGCGCGGCAGATGTGGAAGACGATGGCGAACCCTTCGACGAGAAGATGCTACGGCTCTCTGCAGAGTGGCGCGAGCAGCGGGTAGAAGGATGCAAGCTTGATGCGGCGATTGAGGCCAACCTGAAGGAGCTTGGGTATGGCGAATGAGTGGGCACAAATGACGGTTGGTGAGTTTTGCCCCTTCATTTATGGAAAAGCGTTGCCTGAGCGGTCTCGCATCCCCGGAACAATCCCCGTTATCAGCTCTGCTGGTGTCAGCGGTTCACATAACGAGCCGCTGGTTAACGGTGGCGGTATTGTGATTGGTAGGAAGGGTACTGTTGGCAGTGTAACTCTTTCCAAGTCTCCCTTTTGGGCAATTGATACCGCTTTTTATATCGCGGATGAACCCAATCGCAATTTAATCTTTACGTATTACCTTCTAAAAACACTCGGCCTAGGGCGCATGAACTCCGATAGTGCTGTGCCTGGACTCAATCGAGACAACGCACATGCGCGGCGTATTTCTGTGCCACTGCTCCCCGAACAACGCGCCATCGCCCACATCCTCGGCACGCTGGACGACAAGATCCAGCTTAATCGGCGTACAAACGAAACGCTGGAGGCGATGGCTCGCACCTTGTTCAAGGCGTGGTTCGTGGACTTCGAGCCGGTGCGCGCCAAGCTGGAAGGCCGCTGGCAGCGCGGCCAATCCCTGCCCGGTTTGCCTGCCAACCTCTACGATCTTTTTCCCGACCGGCTCGTTGACTCGGAGTTGGGAGAGGTGCCGGAGGGATGGGAGATGCGATCGCTTGACTCAGTTGCGAACTATCTCAATGGTCTTGCTTTGCAGAAGTTCCCGCCCGAAAGCGAAGA
>JAJYPQ010000612.1 GCA_021795255.1 Pseudomonadota bacterium | reverse complement strand
GGCGGTGGAACGAGCGCCCTTGGGGCCGCAGCCGACATGCAGGGTCACGTCAACAAGGTCCTTGGAATCGTGAATATCGCAAAACCCTCCGGGGCCAAGAAGAAGCCGGCGTCCGGCGGTGGTGGGGCCGGTGAAACAGAGAATGGAGGGCTAGACGTCATGGGCAAAGAGGACGCGTAACGATCATGGTGGTGGCGCAGGGATGCGCGTTGCGGCCCCGGACCTCCGGGGCCTTTTTTTACGCTATCGACGCCACCCCGGCATCCGCAGGGGGTCAACCCTTCGACATCCACCAAGACATCACGGATCGGATCATCGAGGCGATGGAGCAAGCGCGCGGCACCGGGCGCCGTCTCTGGGACAGTCAACCGAGCCTGCCTATAAACCTCACTACGGGCAAGCCCTACCAGGGTATAAACACGCTCTTGACGGCCGCAGCACAGGCCTCCAAGGCGCACAGCTTCATTAAGGGATTGCTGGCCGACCAGGGGCAGGAGGCCGCGGCGTGATTTCCACCGGCCCCACGATAGTGTGGGGCCTATTCACACAACCAACCGGAGAAAACCCGATGACTACTCACAGATTCGCAGACCAGAGGCAATACAACGATTTCGTCGATGACGTGATCACCGGACCACTGACCACCCGGGAGATTCAGATTCGGGCGCTGATTCGCGCCGGCGAGCGGTTCGAGCCTCGGACCCTGGAGACCGAGTGGACGTTGAGTCTCCTACGCGCCTTGAAGCGCGCGCCCGATCCATCCCCTTTTTCGCGCGCGTATTTTGCCGGACGGGCGCAAGCGCTCGCCGAGGCCCTGGCGCTGGCCGACATCGAGGCCGAGCGCGGGCGGGAGGAGGCCTGGCAGCGGTGGGATGAGATGATGGGTTATAGCGACGCGATCGAGCATGAATTGATCGACCGCTGGAACGCGGAGGCCTGCGCGAGTGGCGACAGCCACGCGATACCTTGCTAAGCTTGCAATCGTGACTGTCACGGTATAAGATAGCACTATATCGTGACTGTCACTATTAGGAGGGTGCACCATGCCACGCAAACCGATCTACAAATCAGGCCCTATGTCCCCCGCCGAGCGCCAGCGCGAGAAGCGAGCCCGCGATCGCGCTAAGGTCTGGAGCCCGGACGGGGATGCATCGGCCCTTTCGGATACCGGGCTCCTGGAGCAACTGGCGATCGCGTTCAGGAAAGAACGCGATCAGCGCGGTGGGCGCAGCCGCGGGGCGATTACGCGAGGACTCATGAAGGAGATTGACCGGCGGTTGCGGTCGAACTAATCTTTTGGGGTGGTGATACAAGACGGAGCCGGGCCTAACCGCCCGGCTTTTCTTTTTCGCCAGAATTGGCGAATATTCCCCAATTTTGGGGAAAAACCCTATCCCAACATCCCCACCAGATCCTCCGCCCGCAGGTGCGTGTACCGCTTCAGTATCTGAAGGGTCTTGTGGCCCGTGATCGCCGCCACCTGCATAGGATTGAGGCCCTTCTCAAGGAGCCGTGAGGTCGCCTCATGCCGCAGATCATGGAAGGTCAGGCCTTCGATACCGGCCGCCTTGCAGACCCGCTCGAAGGCCTGGGAGATCGAATCGGGGCGCATGCCCCAGACCTTGCCATCCAGGCGCCGGGGCAGCCCGTCCAGGACGCCCAGCGCGGCCGTCGACAGAGGCACCCGCCGGGGTGTCCCGGTCTTCGTTTCCGGGATCAGGAGGACTCGCGCCTTACGGTCCAGGTGGTCCCAGCGCATGGCCGCGATCTCCCCGCGCCGCATGGCGGTCTCGATGGCCCAAGTGATGAGAGGGCCGATCTCGCCGCCGTAGGCGTGAGCGGCGGCCAGGAGGCGCGGGAGTTCGTCGGCGACCAAGCGGCGGTCGCGGGCGTTATGAACCTGGGGGATAGAGACGTGCGGGACGGGGTTAACGAGCCCGCCCATTCCCCACTCACGCTCTGCGATCTTATAGAGGTGCGACAGAAGCGCTAGACGGCGCCTGATAGTGATCGGGCTATAGCCTTCGGCGAGCATGCCGTCCCGGTACCCTGCCAGATCCTTCCCTTGCAGGGACCCGACGGGCCGCGGTCCTAAGGGGCTCTCGGTTAAGGCGGCAATGACGGAGGCCTCCTGGGCCGCGCCACGTTTCCTGTTGGACACCTCGCGCTGATAACGGGCCAGGGCCTCGGCCAAGGTCGTGTTGTCGGCCTCGACGCGCGACACGAAGACGCCGCGATCCATCTCCGACTCGATCTTGCGCGCCCAGGCCTCGGCCTCAGCCTTGGTATCGTAGGTTTGGGTTAATGTCCCGTAGCCCTTCCGCTTCACGATGGCCCGCCAGGATCCGGACCTCTTTTGGAAATGCGCCATAAGAGCCCCCCCTGTTTGGCTCCTGAAGTTACCACCAGGTTACCAAACTCGGGGGCGTTTTTGCCATCGTGCATCGTAAGTGCTTGATTTTATGGTGGAGCGGCGGGGGATCGAACCCCGGGCCTTCGCATTGCGAACGCGACGCTCTCCCAGCTGAGCTACCGCCCCAGTGGGCGGCATTGTAAAGGACTCCGGGCCGGGAGGGAAGTTACCAACGACGGCCGTCCGTCCCTAACCAGGCGCCGCCCT
>JAJYPQ010000611.1 GCA_021795255.1 Pseudomonadota bacterium | reverse complement strand
TTAACGGTCCTATTCACAGTCAGCCGTGCACTTTTCTCAAGCCTCGCTCTATCATCATCGCAAGTCGCCATTTGAGCGCGCGCAGCACCTTTGGGCTTTTGGTCCAATTATGGGTAGACTTAAATGCGGGGTCTATGACACGCAAGACCGCGTCGCGCCCCCACAAAAGCGATGCCATGTGTAAATATTCATAGTCCTGGTATCCGGCACGGATCATCATAAGCCGTATACTTTGGATCGGAATGTCGCGCTTGCCTCCAATGACAGACGGCCGGCCTGGATAAAAAAGCGTGCCGTCCCCGTTACCCCCGAAGTGATACTGGTCTTTCCAGGGGTTTTTTCTTCCCATGCTGAACCCTATGTCTGTGTCGTAGTAGAGCTCCCCTTGCATGTGGTACTTCCATGTAAGCCACGGCATGACGCGATTATATATGGCCGGCTGATCAATCATGTAGCTTGGCCACCCAAGGCTGCTGCGTTTGCCGACCACCCAACAACCGTGGCTCATGCACGATTGATACCACCAGAGCTTTAAATGATAACGCTTGGCTTCCCGCCCAAGCATGGGCCGCTTGTTCACGTCATCTAGTCCGTCTACGTCGTTTATAACAGGACAGAGAATGCCGAAATTTTTAAGATCGAGCTTATGCACGTGGATGCTTGTCACCATCGGAAAAATCGCATGCGTGGCGCGTCGGATGATCATGGCGCGCCGGTTGGCCAGCGCAAATTGTGCGCGGGTGTGGGGTTCATCGACACCCAAAGCATACAGGCCGACATGCCAGTGCTCATGACGAAAATGGCGTGCCCACGCGCGAAAATATGCGACTTGTTCGCGCGGCGGCATCTTGTGATAAAACACGTGTGTCAACCAGCGGACGTCGGTCATTCGCCATCGCGCGCCATGGGCGGCCTTGCATCCGGTCACAAACGGCCGCACCTCCTCATCGTATTCATGCCAGTTCATGATGATTCGGCCGTGCGTAAAGCGCATGGGCGCGGGTATACCGGAGCCCCCGCTTAGAGCAATACGGTCCTTCAACGCCGCGATATTGAAAAGCTGCGTCAAATGCATAAGCTTGGCGTTCGACAAGCGCCCATAATGTCCACGGAACACAAGCGACAACGGCGCGCCATCGAAGCCAAAGCTAGACGGCAGCGAGGACGTCGCCGGGATGGCAAAGGGCAGTACCCGCAGGCGCACGCGCAATACCCGCACCTCGGTGCGTCCATGGGCATGAATTATCACTGCCACGGTCCCTTGGTAACGGCCGGCGCCGACGGTACGCGGCACATAGATCTCGATCCAAAAGGACTGCGTGAACCGCGCCGGTACGGGCCACGGCAGGGCATTGCGCCGTTCGTGATAATAGTTGTCAACCGTCGGGATCAGGGCGTCTGGCCATAGTCCCACGGGAGCCACGACATTTGTGGGATGCACGGTCCTTATGAAGGCCTCACGATAGACCGTCATATGCCAGCGGCCGATCGCTGAAGCCTGATCCTCGAGCGCGGTCGGCACAATGCGCAGCACCCGCAGCGGATGATCGGCCCGGACGGAGATTTGCAGGGCGGCATATTCTCCGTGGGCCGCGAACAAGCGGATTGCCGAGCGCATGCGAGCGGGGGCATTGGGCCGGATCTTGTGCGTCGCGTAAGACAACCACACGGAAACATGCGCGTGGGCGGCGACCGCCCATAAGAGGCATACGGCGAGCGCGACACCTCTTGCGAGGTTACTGTGAAAACTTTCACGATGGGAATCCCCGGACTTATGCGCGGTACTGACGTATGCCAATGACTGCAGCCTACGTTGGCGCCTAAAAACAGGAATCACGCGACTTAAGATTTCTGTCCGCCGGTACGGTTTGATAAGTTCTGATCGATCTGCCATAACCTTCCTCACGCCATCCACTTGCTGTATGCGGCCAAGCCGCTTTACACAACCTTTCTTTTGATGCGTATCCCGAGCTCGGCTGCATATGAGCGGCTTGCGCCAGAGATCGTGTAGCGCGTACGCACGACCTCGCGCGCGGCCCCTCCCAGTGCTCGACGACGGACCCCGTCAGCGGCGAGCGCGGCAAGCGCGTCGGCCATTGCCGCCGCATCTCCCGGCGGAACCAGTATACCGGTACGCCCATCGTCTATGATCTCGGGGATGGCGGTGATGCGCGTTGCAACGACCGGCAAGGCGGTGGCCATAGCCTCCAACACCGCGATCGGCAGGCCTTCATGACGCGAACTCAAGACATAGATGTCGAGCTCGCGCAAAAACGCCGGGATGTTGTCGCAGGATCCCCGGAAGCTTACGACGCCATGTAGACCCAACGCCAGGGCACGCCCCTTTAACTCCGCGGCGAGCGGCCCGTCACCTGCGATCTCAGCAAAAAAACGCACCTTTCGGGCCTTTAAGAGGGCAAGCGCCGACAGCAGGGTCGGGTAGTCTTTCTCCGCGACCAGACGCCCCACCGCGCCGATGCGCGCGACTGGACAAAACTCCGGGCGCAGCGCCCCTGGTTTATAAAGGTCAATATCCACGCCATTGTAGATGGTGAGTAGACGCTTTTGCGGGACACCAAGGGTCGCGAAAAACTCGGCAAGATTGCGCGATACGCAGGTAAAGCG
>JAJYPQ010000610.1 GCA_021795255.1 Pseudomonadota bacterium | reverse complement strand
TTCGAGAAGACCGCGCGGGATCGCGATGGCCCCGGGGATATGGCCGTCCTCATACTCGGCGGGCTCGCGGACATCGACCAACAGTATCGGTTCGTGGTTTTCGAGCAATAGATCGACCTCGTCGGCGGTGATCTCCGTAATGCGGCGACGGGCTTGCGCTACGAAGTCGCCAAGACTCATGGTCATGGATGGTCTCCTTGGGTGGTCGGCTCCAGGGCCGCGCTGCGCTTCAAGAGTTCATCAAAGTCCCGCACGTCGGTAATGGGTGCCTCGCAACTGAAGCCGTGACAGGCATAGGCGACGATCGGCCCGATCGGGGCGCGCGCCGCGAGTCCCGATGGGAGGTTGCAAGCGCTGCTCGGAATCGCAAAGACCGAGCGTCGCGGCGCAAATTGCTTCTGGGCGCGAGCGTGCCAGGCCGCGAGTTCTGGGCCCTCTCCTCTTAGGATGATGAGGGGTGGCGGCGCAAGCGTGTCTTCCAAGGCCTCCAATAGCGCCCCGTGCCCCGAGGCGTAGCGCGCCGCGTTGGCGCGGCCGGCCTGGACCGTAGCCAGGGCTACGCTATCGAAGGCCGGTTCTCCTAGGAGGTGACTCAAGCGCGATAGGCTAGCCGCGGCTGTTCCATTGCCGGATGGCAAGGCGTCGTCGGAAAACGGCTTGGGGCGATAGAGCAGAGTTTCGTGGTCTTTGGGGGTAAAGAAAAAGCCACCGCCGGTCGCATCCGCAAAGTCGTCCACGAGCCTATGCGCGAGCGCTAAGGCGAACGCAAGATCGGCGTCCCGCCACTCGCTCATGAGCAGCTCTAGGGTCGCATCCAGCAAGAAGGCATAATCGTCCAGGTAACCATAGGGGCTCGTGCGTCCGTCCTTAGTCACGGCCGCGAGCCGCCGCCCATCCCACAGGGCGTTTTGGACGGCTGTGAAGGCCGTGCGCGCCGAATTTTGCAACTGGGGAGCGGCAAGTAGGCGTCCAGCCCGGGCCATGCCCTTGATCATGAGGCCGTTCCAGGCGGTCAGGACCTTCTCGTCGCGCCCCGGGCGAGCGCGCCTTGCGCGCCAAGCGGTAAGTTTGCCCCGAGCGGCCGCCACCCGTCTTTCCACCTCGGCAAGCGAAAGCCCAAGCCGCTTACTTAGCATCAAAGGGGATGTCGCGATCATGAGATGGTAAGCGTGGCCCTCGAAATTGGGTGTGCCGTCGATACCGAAATAGGGGATAGCGACGGCGCGTTCGTCGCCCTCCAAGGGGGCCTCAAAATCGCCCCGCTGCCAGAGGTAGAAGGCGCCTTCTTCGCCTCCGCTGTCTGCGTCGAGAGTCGAGTAGTAGGCACCCGAGGGCGACTGCATGTCGCGAATGACCCAGTCGGCACTCAAGAGCGCGGCCTCCCGGAATCGGGGTTCCCTGGTGGCCGTAAAGGCCTCGGCATAAAGCGGAATGAGCTGGGCGTTGTCGTAGAGCATTTTCTCGAAATGAGGGATATGCCATTGAGCGTCCACGCTATAGCGAAAGAAGCCGCCCTCGAGGTGGTCGAAAAGACCGCGGTCGCACATGGCCTGGAGGGTGAAGCTTGCCATGCGCAAGGCCTCGCGATCGTCGTTCTCGGCCGCGGCTAGAAGCAGGCGCCGAATGCCGGTCGGATGGGGAAACTTCGGGGCGTCGCCAAACCCGCCGTTGCGCGTGTCGAACCCTTTTTTGAGTTCCGCGACCGCCTCATCCAAAAGCGCCTTGGGCGGTAGACCAGACGCCGCCGTTCCCCGATTCTCTTGTTCCACGAGCGCGGCCCGTAGGCGCGGGGCCTGCTCGGCGAGTTGGTCTCGGTGCTCGCGGTAGTAGCGCTCGACTTGGACCAGGAGATCGGGGAACGCCGGCAGGCCAAAGCGCGCCGACTTCGGGAAATAGGTCCCGGCGAAAAATGGGGCGAGGTCGTGGGGGTCGAGAAACATGGTGAGGGGCCAGCCCCCGGCCCGGCGCGTCAGGAGGTTGTGCGCGGCCTGATAGATTTTATCGAGGTCCGGGCGCTCTTCCCGGTCGACCTTAAGGCAGACGTAGAGCCGGTTCATGATGTCGGCCACCTGCTCGTCTTCGAACGATTCATGCGCCATGACGTGGCACCAGTGGCATGCGGAATAGCCTATAGACAGCAAAATCGGCTTGTCTTCGGCCCGGGCCGCACTCAAGGCGGCTTCGTCCCACGGCTGCCACGCGACCGGGTTGTCGGCATGCTGGCGCAGATAAGGGCTCGTTTCGGCGGCGAGCCTATTGGGCTTGGTTGACCTGCGTGGCGTGTCCATGGATTCCCCCAAAACCCCATTGTACCCATTCACCCCGCTACCCGTCCTGTTCCTATATAATCCGTCCATGCCTCTTGCCACCGTCCGACTGAAGCCTCGTGAAGACCGCCGCGTGCGGGCTGGCCACCTTTGGATTTACAGCAACGAGATCGACTGTCAAGCCACCCCACTCACGGCTCTGCAGCCAGGCGAACTGGTATGCATAGAGAGCGCGCGCGGCCGCGCGCTCGGCGTCGGTTACGCCAATCCCCAGTCCTTGATCAGCGTACGTATCCTGAGCTCCGATCATCGCACTCTCGTGGACCGCGAGTTTTTGCGGCGGCGTATCGAGTCCGCCCTT
>JAJYPQ010000609.1 GCA_021795255.1 Pseudomonadota bacterium | reverse complement strand
GAATAGGAATGTTTTTTCCCGCCTGGGCTTTCATGGTCATTGTCACATCAAGAATTTGTGCTTGCGTCCGGCCTGGGGCACGACACGCCTCCCGAAAATCGGTATCTTGCTGATCTTTCACAACGAATTTGGTGAAAGCTGTATGAGGCGCTGTTTACCCCTTAACACGAAGGTCCATCTATGAAATCCCAGCGTCCCAAAGCCCGCTCAAAATCCAAACGGTCCACAGCACCGAAGGTATCTCGTACCCTCATCCCCGCGGATTTGTCGCCCACTGATTGGCAGCGTGCCTTGCGCCGCCAATTCGGGCGCGAGCAGCCTTTCAAGTGGGAAAACCTTGGCAGAGAGCCGTTCTTTTCCGAGTTTTCGGTCACCAATCCCGCTGCACAGTCCCGCTACCAGGTCGCGATTCGTGGGCTTGCGCCGGGCGATAATCGGTGTTCCTGCCCGGACTTTGCCACGAATGAGTTGGGGACCTGCAAGCATATCGAGTTCGTGCTCGCCAAGCTTGCCAGGAAGCGCGGCGCCAAGGCGGTGTTCGCGCAGGGCTACAGGCCGGCGTTTTCAGAGATCACCCTCCATAATGAGGGTCGGCGTAGCGTCCGTTTCCGACCCGGAACGGATTGCCCGATGGCTCTGCGTCAGGAGGCCGCGCGGCTTTTTGGTGATGGGCATGGCGGGGATTTGCGCGCCGACCGTTACGACGAACTCGAGGCCTTTATGGCGGCTATGGCAAAAAGTGGGCATGAGTTGCGCGCTGCTGACGATGTCCTGGATTTCGTGGCCGGGGTGCGCGATGCGGCCCATCGGGCTACGGTATTAGATGGTCTTTTTCCGCAGGGAGCCAAGGATTGGGAACGCGCGCGACTTATGAAGGTGCCGCTTTATCCGTACCAGGTCGAAGGCGCTTTATTTGCGGTGCGCGCGGGCCGCGCGCTCATTGGCGACGAGATGGGTCTTGGCAAGACCATTCAAGCAATAGCCGCGGCCGAGATTTTGGTGCGACACTTTGGGGTATCGAGGATGCTAGTCGTGTGCCCCACCTCGCTCAAGTATCAGTGGCGAAGCGAGATGAAGCGATTCTCGGGGCGCGAAGCGCGGGTGCTCGGGGGCGGTCGGGCGCAGAGGCAAAAGGATTACGCCTTGGAGGATTCCTGCAAGATCACGAACTATGAAAAACTGAAACCTGACCTCGATTTGATCGTCGATTGGGCGCCGGACCTTATCATCGTAGATGAGGCGCAGCGTATCAAGAACTGGAACACCATCGCAGCACGCACCTTGAAGCGTATCGACAGCCCTTATGCCATCGTGCTGACCGGCACACCCCTTGAAAACAAGCTTGAGGAACTGATCTCTCTCATCCAGTTCGTTGATCAGCACAGACTGGGCCCGACATGGAAGGTCCTGCATGAGCATCAGGTGCGCGATGAGGCCGGGCGCGTTACGGGTTATACGGGGCTTGATAGGATAGGCCAGACGCTCGCGCCTATCATGATTCGGCGACGCAAGACCGAGGTCTTGCGTCAACTGCCCGCGCGCACAGACAACAATGTTGTGGTGCCCATGACTGAACCGCAGATGCGGTATCACGACGAGAACGCGGATATCGTCGCGCGCATCGTCCAGCGCTGGCGGAAGATGCGCTTCCTTTCTGAGAAGGATCAGCGCCGGCTTACGTGTGCCCTCCAAAACATGCGCATGTCTTGCAATAGCACGTATCTTCTCGACCAGGAGACCGATCATGGCGTTAAGGCCGATGAGATGGTCGCGTTGCTAGATGAGCTTTTCGTGCAGCCGGAGGCCAAGGCGGTGGTGTTTTCCCAATGGACGCGCAGCCACGAGATCGTTATTCGAAGGCTCGAGGCTCGAGGCGTGGGTTACGTCAGTTTTCATGGGGGCGTCCCCTCGGAGAAACGCCCGGCGCTTGTGGATCGGTTTCGCGAGGATCCAAGCTGCCGCGTCTTCCTGTCTACCGATGCCGGAAGTACCGGTTTGAATCTGCAGAGTGCGTCGACGCTGATCAATATGGACCTACCCTGGAACCCTGCGATCCTTGAACAGCGTATCGCGCGCATTCATCGAATGGGACAGAGACGGCCTGTCCAGATCATCAATTTCGTGGCTAAGGGAACGATAGAAGAGGGCATGCTCTCGGTGCTGGCCTTCAAGCGCTCCTTGTCCGCCGGGATACTGGATGGGGGTATGAGTGAGATATCGTTGGGCGGTTCCCGTCTTAACCGCTTCATGAAGGATGTCGAGAATGTCACGGGACGCATGGGGGAGGGCGAGGCTCTGGCGGCGGCCGAGGAGGGCGGCCTTGACCCCTATGCCGAAAGTAGCGCAGTCGCAGGAAAGGCGGCGAAGGAGGGTGTCAATGGCGGCCCCGTAGGTGACCTCGCAGATCGGGCGGCGAAAGTCCCGACGGGCGTTGGGGCGGTGGCGGGGTCCGATCCCTGGGCCGCGCTGCTTGGTCTTGGCGCCCAATTGGTCTCGGCTCTTGCGACGGCTAATGGTTCGAGTGACGAGACGCATCCCTGGATCGAGCGCAATCCGGCTACGGGCGCGTCAAGCCTTAAGGTGCCGCTCCCGCCTCCGGAGATGGCCGGGCAACTGGCGCTCGCGTTCTCTCAG
>JAJYPQ010000608.1 GCA_021795255.1 Pseudomonadota bacterium | reverse complement strand
AAGCTCGGTCATGAAATAGCCGGAGGTGGCTCCTTGCCTCGACGCCCTGACTCAGGGAGGCGGAGAGTTGGCGGGGTGCAACTCTTAACATGATTGAAGGAGTGAGCGTATGGCAATAAAGAAGAAGGCATCGGCGTCTAAGAAGGCAGCGCGTAAGGCGGCACCAGCTAAGGCGGCGACCAAGAAGGCCGGACCCAAGAGGGCCGTAGTGAAGAAAAAGACGCAAGCCAAAAAGGCCGGATCCAAGAAGGCGCCGGCAAAGAAGGCTGTTGCCAAGTCGCGCGTGAAGGCCGCCGTAAAGAAGGGCGCGTCGAAGGCCAAGACCGCCGGGACCAAAAAGAAGGCGCGCGCAAAAAAGAAGTAAGTTGGGAAGACCATAAGGGTTCGCGCCTTTATGGCGCGAACCCTTGTTTTATTCCCCCGCCTCCTCGTTGTCGCCGAGCGCCTCTTGATTGATGGACTGAAGGGCCTGGGCCCACAGGTTTTCCTGCCTCTGAAGGTCAGTCATCACAATCGTATGAAGGGCGATCAGTTTCCCGGTTAGGGCCTCGAGATCGGCCCCGCCCGTCAGATCCTGTGCCGTGCGTTCGGTGAGTAAGAGTGTATCGCGCATGCTGAGGCAGGATCCGAGCAGGTTTTTCAATCGTTCCCGCTGGTGCGGAATCCAGTCGCGGTCCGCGCCGATCGATTTCAAGCGTTCGCCGAGATCGAGTACGCGCTTGCGAAGCTTGCCTGTGGCGCCGAGCTTGTCGCTCTTTATGTCCCCCCAGACCGCAATCTCCATCAAGGCCAGCCAATGGCCCTTTAGCTGAGCGAGTAATTCGGGGTCTGGCCCGATCGGGCCTGTCGATTCGTTCATGGCGTCCCCTCGTTCAGGGCCAGGAGACGTTCCGGGGTGCCGACATCGGTCCAAAGTCCGCGATAGTGCTCGCCTGCCACCAAACCCTTGGCCATGGCTTGACGTAAGAGCGGCGCGAGCGCAAAGCGTTCTTCCGAGATAGATCCGAAGAGCGCCGCTCGGTAAACGCCGATCCCAGCGAAGGTAAGGCGTGGCGGGCGATCGACGACCTGCCCGTTCTCCAGTCCAAAATCGCCGGTTTCATGATGCTCGGGGTTATCGACCAATACCAACTGGGCTAGCCCCGGGGGGTCGCTTTGAAGCCGAGCAAAAGGGTAGTCGGTATAGATGTCGCCGTTTACGACAACGAAGGCATCACTTGTTAATAACGGTAGCGCTCGGCGTATGCCGCCTCCGGTTTCGAGTCCGACGTGACCCTCGTCCGAGTAGCAAATACGGGCGCCCAGGGCGCGGCCGGACCCGAGGTGAGACTGCAATTTGTGCCCCAGGTGTGCGATGTTAATGACAATCTCGTCAAGGCCGGCCGCCACAAGTTGGGTGACTAGCCGCTCGATAAGCGGCACGCCATGCACGGTCAACAGCGGTTTTGGGATGGTGTCGGTCAAAGGCCGCATGCGTTCGCCGCGACCGGCCGCGAGTATCATTGCGATCATCTTGGTTCGGGCAGGCCGCACAAAAGGGCGTGAAGCGCGCTCAAATCCTCATACTCACGGGTTGTTTCGCGCAAATAACGCATGGTCAGTGGCAGATCGGCGAGGTAGCCCGATTTGCCATCGCGGAGATGGAGCCTTGCGAAGATGCCGGCCACCTTCAGGTGGCGCTGTACGCCCATTCTATCGAACCACTCAACGAATAGATCTTCGTCATCGCAGCGATGGACGCCCGATTCGCGTGTCAACTGCCAGTAGCCCTTAACCCATTCCAGAACCCGCGCCCGCGGCCAACTGATGTAACAGTCTTTGAGCAGCGACACGAGATCGTAGGTGAGGGGTCCGAGCAGGGCGTCCTGGAAGTCCAGAATCCCCGGGTTATGGCGCGCCGTGACCATGAGATTGCGCG
The DNA here is from genome assembly GCA_021795255.1 of Pseudomonadota bacterium. Next base: position 717 of record JAJYPQ010000608.1, on the reverse strand, counting down.
AGTGGTAGTCGCGGTGGACCCAGACCTGGGGTTGGCTTAGGGCTGACGTCACGAGCGATTGAAAGGCGGAGCTTAGGACCCCAGCCTCGACCGAGGAGATCGTGAGCCCGAGATAGCGTTCCAGGTACCAGGTCGGAAAGAGCCCCATTTCGCTTTGGAGTAGTTCACCGCTGTAAGGCGGTAAAAATTGGGGATCCGAAAACGTCCCGCTCTGGAGTACGACCAGCGCGCCTAGGGCGTCACCGTAGAGTCGCTCCACGGTGTCGACGTTGAGTTCGTTTAAGTAAGGCCTACGGCCCAGATCGGAAAGCAGGCAAAACCCGCGGTCCAGGTCGCACGCGAGAATGTCCGGCACGTGTAAACCTACGGTAGTGAAGCGGCGTGCGATCTTCACGAATAGTCCAAGGTCCTCTTTGTCGGGCGGGGCATCCATGACGATCCACGAATCGTGAGCCCGGGTCACCCGGAAGTAGCGCCGGAAGCTCGCATCGGAAGATGCAGGTACGCATTCAAAGCCGCGACCCCCCAGCGCCTGCGCCGCGAAGCCTTGTAGGGCGGCGAGCCGTACATCGTCGGACACTAAACAGCCTCCTTCCCATCGAACCCTTGCTTAGACGGCCGATTGTATGCGATTTTAGCGGGCACATACATTCCGCCGATTTCATATGCCCCGGGCCGTTGCCGTGCGCTCTTTGGCGGGGCTCCTGCTGTCAGTTG
>JAJYPQ010000093.1 GCA_021795255.1 Pseudomonadota bacterium | reverse complement strand
GGCCGCGGCCGCCGCGACCTGCCGGGCCAGCTGAGTGCGTGCCTGCGCTGCGGCCCGGACCTCGGCGGCTTGCCGTTGGGCACGGGCCAAGGCGGCCTTCTTTAACGCCGCTTCGGCACGCGCCTTGGCCACTGCCTGAGCCTTGGCCACTGCCTGAGCCTTGGCCAAGGCCTGAGCCCTTGCCATAGCCTGCGCCTTGGCCATAGCCTGCGCCTTGGCCCGCGCTTGCTCTAGAGCCTTTAGGTGTGCCAGCTGCGATGCTTGGGCCTTGGCTCGGGCGATAGCGGCAGGCGACGGGCCCTTTCGCGCAATGAGCTTGGGCTTAGGGGCCGGCGCGGGCTTTGGTGTGACGTGGGGAATCGGGCGCAAAGCAGGCGGTAAAGGCTCAATCACTCTCGGATTCGGTAGCGGGCCCACCATAAAGGCATGAATCACATGCGGGTTGGACCGGAGAACGTATGATATATCGGTCCGACTCCAACGAAAGCTTAAGATCAAAAACCCGATCAACACGAGATGCACGAGCAGGGCGTACACGCTCGCACCGAAACGCCCAAGCGGTTCGCGATTCCGTTCGGCCACGCTAAGATCCGTGAGTCTTGGTCATAAGCCCGACGCTCGGCGCGCCGGCCTGTTGTAAAAGCACCATCGCGCGCACCACATCCTGGTAAGGTACGGCCCGATCCCCGCGAATCAAAACCGGCGTATGCGGGCGCAATCGCAAAAGCCGACTCGTACGCTGTGCCAACTGCGCGGGAGTCACGGCGTGCCCGTCCAGGAAATAGCGGCCGCTTGCGTCGACCGTGACGATCAACACCGCACGATGGGGATTAGGAATCGCGTGCGCAGACGCCTGAGGCAGACGCACCTTGACGCCACGTTTCAGAATCGGCGCCGTGATCATGAAAATAACCAGCAAGACGAGCATCACGTCGACATAGGGAACGACGTTGATTTGACTCATGAGTCGCGGACGGGCGCGACGCTGCCTTTTCATGTGGCAGTCCGAGCGACATAGGCCTGGCGCTGCAGGACACTGGAGAACTCCTCCAGGAAGATCTCATAACGCGACGCCAGTCGATCGGTATCGTCGGCATAACGATTATAGGCAATAACTGCGGGAATGGCCGCGAAAAGCCCCATCGCGGTTGCGATTAGGGCCTCAGAAATGCCGGGGGCCACGTGCGCTAATGTCGCCTGCTGCATATTTCCGAAGGACTGGAAGGCCGTCATGATACCCCACACCGTTCCGAAAAGACCGATGTAGGGGCTCGTGGAGCCGACAGTGGCCAGAAACGACAAATGGGTTTCGAGGTAGTCAATTTCGCGGCTCAAGGCCACACGCATGGCCCGCTGAACTCCTTCTACGATGTCTGCGGGCAATATGCCCTTTTGTTTCTCAAGACGGGTGTATTCGCGAAATCCAGCGACGAAAACGCTGGCATCGCCGGATAGCTTATCTTCGTTGCGCGAGAGCTCAGCATAAAGATGGTTGACGTTCGCGCCTTGCCAAAATCGATCTTCAAAACGCTCCACTTCCCGATAAGCATTTTTGACAATAAACCATTTACGGAAGATCATGGTCCATGAGATCACCGAGACGACAAACAAAATCAACATCATGAGTTGAACGACGAGGCTCGCATGGGCGACCATGGACCACAGGGTGATACCCTGATGTGAAGCGGCAATTCTCAAAGCATTCTCCTTTACAAATCGGACGTTTTGATCAAAACCTGAGCCAGCGCCCCGGGAAGGCGGCGAGGTGTAAACGTTTGGGCATCAACGCACACCAGATCTACCTCACCACAACACACGATCTCCTTACCTCGCAAACACGCCTGATAGAATGTCAAGCTCGCCCCCCGGACAGAGGTGGGCTCAGCGGTAACCGTCAAGCAGTCATCCAAACGCGCGGGCACGAGAAATTCGAGCGCCACGGAACGGACCGCGAATAAGACCTTGTCGCTCGCAGCAAGTTCATGGGGTCCGGCCATTTGTGCCCGTAGCCAATCGGTGCGGGCCCGCTCCATGAAGCGCAAATAGTTGGCATAATACACGACACCTGCCGCATCCGTGTCTGCATAATACACGCGCACCGTCACCGAAAACGCGTCACCAGAGACCTCAATCATCGCCGAGCAGACCGTTCTGCCGATTCAGCGACCCATCGGGCACCGCAAGACCAAACAGTTGATAGGCACGCGGCGTGGCCATGCGCCCGCGCGGCGTACGCATGAGATAGCCCTTTTGGATCAAAAACGGTTCGACGACATCCTCAAGGGTCCCGCGCTCCTCGCCGATCGCGGCCGCAAGACTATCTAGGCCCACCGGACCGCCCTGGAAGGTATCGGTCACGGCCCATAAGAGCTTCCGATCCAGGGTATCGAAGCCGTGGTCGTCGACCTCCAACATGCGCAAGGCCTCGTGGGCCACAGAGCCTGTCAGGTGTCCCTGATTGCGCACTTCGGCAAAGTCACGAGCGCGTTTTAAAAGGCGATTGGCGATCCGCGGGGTCCCGCGCGCGCACGATGCGATAGCGCGCACCCCCTCTTCATCCACCGCCATCTTCAAAAGGTCCGCGGAGCGCGCCACGATCCGAGCAAGATCGCTTGTTTCATAGAATTCCAAGCGCTCGACGATCCCGAATCGATCGCGCAGAGGCGAAGTCAAGAGCCCCGCCCGGGTAGTCGCACCAATCAGAGTAAAGGGTGGCAAACTCAATTTGATCGAACGGGCAGCCGGACCTTCGCCTATCAGGATATCCAGTTCGAAATCCTCCATCGCCGGATACAGGATCTCCTCGATAACTGGGCTCAAGCGATGGATTTCATCGATAAAAAGGACATCATGCGCCTTCAAATTGGTCAAAAGAGCCGCCAAGTCGCCGGGGCGCTCCAGGACCGGCCCCGATGTCTGGCGCAGCGCGGCCCCCATCTCTTCGGCGATGATGTGGGCGAGCGTGGTTTTGCCAAGGCCGGGGGGTCCAAAAAGCAAAACATGGTCAAGCGACTCCTTACGGCCCCGCGCAGCCGCAAGGAAGATCTCGAGTTTCGCGCGCAGCCGGGGCTGACCTATATAGTCGGCGAGACGTTGCGGCCTGAGGCTCACCTCCGCGGCTCGCTCCTCGGGTGGCCCGTCGCGCGCCACCAGCCGTTCGGTTTCGATCATCGCACCATACCCCTTAGGGCCTCGCGAATAAGGTCCTCCCCAGACGCCACAGTCCCAAGCTCCTTCTCTGCTCGATCCACTGCAGCTTTCGCTTCCCGGTCATTATAGCCAAGCGTCAGCAAGGCGCTGATCGCTTCCCCGCTTCGCCCCCTCACAACCGGACCGCTTTCTGGCATTTTGCCGCGCAGCTCGATCAAAAGCCGTTCGGCCGTCTTGCGGCCTACGCCGGGCGTGCGCGTGAGGCGTCCGACATCCTCTTCCTGTACACATACCCACAGCTCCGCATCGCTTAAGTTCGAGAGCAAGGCTAAGGCCACACGCGGTCCAATACCATTCACCTTAAGGAGCAGCCGAAACCAAGCCCGGCGCTCGCTTGTCAGAAAACCATAAAGTAAATGGGCATCCTCGCGCACGATAAGATGGGTATGGAGGGTAAGCTCACCGCCGCGTGGAATCTCGGCAAACGTCGAAAGTGGGAGCTCGATCTCATAGCCGACCCCCTGAACGTCCAGGAGCAGTTGCGGGGGCGCACTCTCAATGACCATCCCGCGCAAGTAACCGATCATGACGAGAGTACGCGCCGGAGCGACTCTTGCCCCTTGCTATGGTGCATGTGACAAAGCGCGCAGGCCAGGGCGTCGGCCGCATCTGGCGATGGCAGGGCGGATAAGCCCAACAAAGCGCGCATCATATGTTGAACCTGGCTCTTCGCGGCATGCCCGACCCCTACCGAAGCCTTCTTAATTTGCAAAGCGGTGTACTCATGAACCGCCAGATGGGCACGCGCTGCCGCAACCAGCACAACCCCTCGGGCTTGACCCAACTTTAAAGCACTATCGGCGTTATGGGCAAAAAAGACCCGCTCAACGGTGCACACATCCGGGTGATAGGTGGCGATCACCTCGTCTACGCCGCTAAAAATACGATGAAGGCGCTCGGGAATACTGCCCGAAAGGGCGACAATCACACCGCATGCCACATAGGTCGGGCGGCCCCCTTTATCGTCTAGAACACCGAATCCGGTCCGTTGTGATCCCGGATCAATGCCGAGGACCCGCATCAAAGGCCCGCCCTAAGCGGGCTCCTCCAAAAATGCGGCGTTCGTGTACACGGTTTGGACGTCATCCAGATCCTCCAAGGCCTCTAACAGCTTCATCACCCGTTCCGCCTCCTCGCCCTCGACGGGGACATCCGTGAGCGAACGGATGACCAGCTCCGCGGAATGCGGCTTTACTCCGCGCTGCTCTAAGGCGTCGCGCACACCCATCAGTTTCTCGGGAGCGGTCACGATCTCTACCCCCTGCCCGGGAACGGCCGCGATATCATCGGCCCCAGCCTCGAGCCCGACCTCCAAAAGCGTATTCTCGTCGCCATCGGGAAAGACCAGAATACCGCGTTTCTCGAAGAGATAGGCGACCGACCCCTCGGTACCGAGATTACCCCCATGTTTACTGAACGCATGGCGGACCTCCCCTGCGGTCCGGTTGCGATTATCGGTGGTACAGGCGACCAGCACCGCCACCCCGCCGGGGGCGTAACCCTCGTATTGGATCTCCTCGTAATGGGCCCCGTCCAATTCACCGGTACCGCGCTTGATCGCCCGCTCGATGTTATCCTTCGGCATGTTTTGCCCGAGCGCTTTGTCAATAACGAGGCGCAAGCGCGGATTGTGGGCGACATCCCCGCCGCCCACTCGGGCGGCAATCGTGATCTCCCGAATGTACTTCGTGAAGATCTTGCCGCGCTTGGCGTCTTGAACACCCTTGCGAAAACGAATATTGGCCCATTTACTATGGCCGGCCATAAACTGTCCTCATAAGCCTCCCAACTGCCCCCGCATCAAATAGGCCGCGACCGCCCGCGCGCTTACAGCCCGAGTCACGAGCCCAAGATGAGACACATCCAACGCTACCGCATCGGCCGCACCCCGTAAACGGGCCTCCGAAGCGGTCACCACACCGTCATGAGGCCCTTCCTTAAGGCCCAAAGCGGCTAAGCCCCACGAGTGCCGCGTGCCGGTCACGACCGCGAGGCGCGCCGGAGCCGGTAGCCGTAAACCGCGCAAAAGCTCGGGTGCGGCCGCCCCCCATAAGGGTCGAATGGGCGCACATCGCCACAAGTGGCGCACCACCCGGCTGCCTCGAAACGGGGCGCCAAGGGTCACAGCACGGGTGTACAAATCGGGGTAACGGCTACAGAAAGCCAATACCAACACCCCGCCCAAACTATAACCCACCACATAGCGCGCCCCGTGCGCTGCGGCATAGCACGCCAAATCTTCACAGGCGTCGGGCTGCGCTTGTCGCAGGCTGCGATACGGATAGAGATGGACCCGGAAACCATACCGGGCCAAACGATAAGCTAAAAGCCATAAGGCCGGACGACCAAACCAGAGGCCGGGTACCAGCAGAACAGCCTTTTTTTCACAGGAACCCACGTGCCTGACCGAGAGTCGCCAAAGCCCAGCGGTTACTAGGCGAGGTCACCCGCGAAACCGCCTCGGACCACGCCACCCATTCATACTCTTCGTGCTCCCGAGGATGCAAAACGACCGGAACCCGCGCATCGAGTTCCAAGGAAAAGATATGCTCGATATTACGCGCGGTCCCCGGTTCGTATTTATAACGCCATTCGGGATAAATTTCGTACTGGTGGCTCGTCTCCCAATCCCGCCAACCGCGTTCGGCCACGATCCCGGTTTCTTCTGCCAACTCGCGCTTCGCCACTGCCCCAAGATCGTCCTCATACCACTCAAGGCTCCCCGTAACCGATTGCCAGAACGCCGGATGATCGCTGCGACGCAAAAGCAAAACCTCGCCTTGCGTAGTAAAGATTAGGACGAGAACGGATTCCGGACGTTTGAAAGAGGACACGGGGGGCCTGCCATGGTTAGACCTTGGGAACGTCGATTCGTAAATGTAGCTCCGCCAGTTGATGGGGCGAAACCGCCGAAGGGGCCTCGGTCAAAGGACAGGTGGCCTTTTGAGTTTTCGGAAAGGCGATCACATCGCGTATCGATTCGGTCCCCGCCAACAAGGCCGTGAGACGATCGATCCCGAAGGCGAGCCCGCCGTGTGGGGGTGCGCCGAAACGTAAGGCATCGAGCAAGAACCCGAACTTTTCGCGTGCCTCCGCTTCCTGAATACCGAGGAGCGCAAAGATCCGCTCTTGCATCAGGCGATCATGGATACGGATAGAACCGCCGCCGACCTCGGTGCCGTTTAATACGAGATCGTAGGCCTGGGCCCTAACCGCGCCCGGATCGCTCGTGAGACGCTCCCCATCTTCGACCTTGGGCGCCGTGAACGGATGATGGACCGCCTGAAAACGCCGAGCCGCCTCATCGTACTCAAGTAACGGAAAATCGACGACCCACGTCAGACGCCAACCATCAGCCAAAAGACCACGGTCTACGCCTATGCGAATCCGAAGCGCGCCCATGGCGTCGTTCACGATCTGGGCCCGGTCGGCGCCGAAGAACAACAGATCGCCTGCAGCCGCCTCTGTACGCGCCACAATCTCCAGTGCCACGGGCCCGGGCAAGAACTTGAGAATCGGCGACTGAAGGCCCGCTTCGCTGCTCGGATCGTTCACCTTAATGTAGGCCAGGCCTTTGGCCCCGAAGCCGGCGACGTAGGTCGTGTAATCCTCAATAGCCTTGCGCGAAAGATCGGCGCCGCCGGGTACCCGCAGGGCTACGACCCGCCCCTTGGGATCCTGGGCCGGCACCGAAAACACCTGAAACGCCACGTCTCGCACCAAGTCCGAGATATCGACGAACTCCAGGGGATTGCGCAGATCGGGCTTATCGCTGCCGAAACGGCGCATGGCGTCAGCGTAACTCAAACGCGGCAAGGGTAAAGCGATTTCGGCCCCGATAGCGGCCCGGAAAACCGTCTGCACCAGGCCCTCCATCAGCGACAGAATGGCCTCTTGGTCTAAAAACGACGTCTCAATATCGAGTTGCGTGAATTCGGGCTGACGATCGGCGCGTAAATCCTCGTCCCGGAAACAGCGTGTGACCTGATAATAGCGCTCAAACCCCGCCACCATCAGCATCTGTTTAAAAAGTTGTGGCGACTGAGGGAGGGCAAAGAACTCGCCGGCTTGGGTGCGACTGGGAACAAGATAATCGCGCGCGCCCTCGGGGGTCGAGCGGGTCAAAATCGGGGTTTCGATTTCGGTAAATTCCTGGTCTTCGAGAAACCGCCGGGCAGCCCGAATCAGGCGATGGCGCAATAAAAAGTTCTCCCGCATCTGCGGACGACGCAGATCGAGATAGCGATATTTGAGGCGGACCGCCTCGCCTACGGCCGGCTCGTCCAACTGAAAAGGCAGGACATCCGAGTCATTCAGAATCACGATATCGGTTGCCTCCAGCTCGAAGGCCCCCGTCGGCAAGGCCTCGTTCTCAGTCCCGGGAGGACGGCGGCGCAAGACCCCGGTGACCGCCAGTACGTACTCGCTACGCACCTCTTCAGCGCGCGTAAAGGTCTCCTCGCGCGCGGGGTCGCAAACGATCTGGATAATCCCTGCGCGGTCGCGCAGATCGATGAACACAATGCCGCCGTGATCCCGGCGCCGTTGGGCCCAGCCGCATACTGTGACCTGCGCCCCTGTCCCCAACGCAGGTAATTCTCGAGTTAAATGTGTACGCATAGCTCCCTTAGGCTGTCGCCTGACGAGGAGCCGTTTCGGCATCCTTCCTCGGCAAGCCGGGCACGACCATACCCATGGACAAGATCATCCGCAAGCCCTCGTCCACGGTGAGCGTAAGCTCAACAACCTCTTTGCGCGGAATCATGAGAAAAAACCCGGATGTCGGGTTAGGGGTCGTAGGAACAAACACATTCACCAAGTCTTCACCAAGCACATTCGCGGCTTCCGGTAAGCCCTCTCCTGTGAGAAACGCAAGCGTCCAGCTCCGGGGGTGGGGGTAGGGGACCAAAACCACTTTACGAAACGAGTTTCCGGACCCCGACACCAGGGTTTCCAGTAGCTGTTTCACGCCTGAGTACAGGGAACGCACCAAGGGAATGCGCCCCAGTATCGACTCCCCAAAACCGACGAGGCGCTGGCCGACCAGATTGGCCGCGGTCATGCCTGTCACCAAAACGACAATCACGACCAAGGCCACGCCTAGACCTGGAATATCGTGGCCTAGCCAGTGTTCAGGCTGAAAACTCGGCGGTAATACCAGCAGAATGCGGTCCATAAAGGCGACCAGTGTCTGGATTACCACCACCGTCACCCCAAGCGGCACCCAAATCAGGAGCCCCGCCGTGAGATAGCGCCGGAACCGGCTCATCTAGTGGCAGCCGCAAGTGCCACCGGCACAGGCAGCCACTGGCTTTTCGCTCCCCTCTGAACCCTTCTCCTCGGTCTTCGGCTTATCTTCGTCCTTCTTACTATCCTTGCCGCGAAAATCCGTCGCATACCAGCCCGAGCCCTTCAGCTGAAAACCGGCCGCCGAGATCCGCTTCTTGAGGGTTGGCCGCTTACAAGCCGGGCACTCCTTGAGGACCTCGCCCATCTTTTGCATGACCTCGACATCGTGGCCACAGGATTCGCATACGTATTCATAGATTGGCATAAAAAACCTCTTAAAAACGCGTCATTCCCGGTGCCCAAAGTGGGGACGAGTAAGAAAAAAAGCAACAGCGCTAGTATAGCGGAAAGCGGGAACCGCCTCTATCTCAGCAGAAATTGGCGCAAATATGTTTCCCTCTCGGTTTTTTATGCTAAGTTAATTATCGCTGTTCTCAACCTTAATAGGATAACCATGGCAACGAAAAACAAGGCCCCCAGCAAAAAAGCGGCAAAAAAACCGATGTCGAAGTCAGAACTCTTGTCACACTTGGCAGATAAAACAAACCTGAAGCGCAAAGAAGTGAGTGCTGTATTTGACGAACTCGCTACCGTGATAAAGCGCGACATTAAAGGCGGTCCCGGGGTATTCAACCTCGCGGGGCTCATGAAGATCAAGGTCGCACGTAAGCCGGCGACGCGCGCTCGTAAGGGCATCAACCCATTCACCAAAGAAGAGATGGTGTTCAAGGCCAAACCGGCCCGCAACGTCATCAAGATCCAGCCGCTTAAGACATTAAAAGAAATATTCTAGAACGAAAAAGGGCGGCCCTTGGGCCGCCCTTTCTTTTCCTGGCCTTAGGCATTTCTTCTCCGAATCATTAAACCGACGAACGGCACCCCTAAGCGCGGCCAGCAAATACCCCCCTTGACCTTGCCGAGCGATGGTCCGGCGACCGTAACAAACGCCTTCCCTCCCACCGCGACACCGAGTGATACGCGCACCACCCCTCTTAACAACCCAAAGTGGGCTGGTCGGCGACCGGGTCTTTTGTCATCCCTCCCCAAACGCGTGAAGACCTCCTAGCCTGACGCTGCACTTCCCTACCCCGCCTCGCTACCCGGCCCTTCCCGCATGACGTCGACCCGCAACTGTCACCGTCTGTCTCGACCGCCAGACGGGCCACGAAACAAACTGCGCCACCCAAATTCTTGCGGGAGCGCGGCTTGCCGTTACCATTCAAAGGTACCGGACCTTCGCCGCTCCCGGCGCCTCGATCAACATGTGCTACCCGATTTCGCCACGCTATTGCATCGGCACCCAAGCGAACCGATAAAGGTATCTTGCGGCGGCCAAACCCCACGAGATCCGGGTGCTGTGCGGAAAATGTCACAAAGAAACACACTCTTCTCGAGCGCAGGAAAAACCCAACCTCAGTTTTGCCCTGCAAATTGCGCCTTTTCGGGGCAGCCTTGCCACTTTTGGGACAAAGACCACACATCCTCATCATTTGGTACGCTAAGCCCAGCACCTTGGTATAATGGCCGAGCGAGACGAAACACATACGCGTAAGCAACGGCCTTGCGGCATGCAGTCACCGGGTTGAATATCAAGATTGGCTCGGTAGGATAGGATCACGCGGTAGCGCCATGGGGCCAGGAGTCAGCCATGCCAAACTGGGTAGCCATAGCCCAACAGATCTCCCAGGTCACAGGAAAACCCTTTATAGTGCGGACCGCCCGTGACCTTGAGGCGCCGGGCATCAATAACGCCACTGTCCTCAGTGGTGATCAGGAATCTTATTTCGTCAAATACAATGTGTCGACTTATCTCGAGATGTTTCGCGCAGAAGCCCTCGGGCTTCACGAGATTGCCAATACCCTCACTGTGCTTGTAACTCGACCCGTGTGTTGGGGCTCGACCGACGAGATCTCCTACCTCGTCCTCAATTACCTGCCCCTCAAGCCTCGCAACGAGGCTCAGGATATCGAGCTCGGCCGTACGCTTGCCGCCTTGCATGAACGGCACTCACCGTATTTCGGCTGGTACCGCGACAACACCATTGGCACAACCTTGCAGAAAAATGCGCCGCACTCCGACTGGGCGGCATTTTTTCGCGACCAGCGCCTGCTCTTTCAACTGCAACTCGCGGCCGAAAACGGCTACCAGGGCCACATTCAGGAACTCGGGCAGCGAGTGGCAGAGCTCGTCCCTCGCCTTTTTAGCGGTTATGAGCCGGTGCCAAGCCTACTTCACGGCGATCTGTGGGCCGGCAATTGCGCCGCTTACGACGAGCGGCCTATTCTCTTTGATCCGGCCGTGTATTATGGGGATCGTGAGGCCGACCTCGCCATGACCGAACTTTTCGGGGGGTTCTCGCCGGCTTTTTATGCGGCTTACCGGGAAGCCGCGCCGCTCGATGCCGGATATTCGGTACGCAAAACACTTTACAATCTGTACCATGTGTTAAACCACCTGAACCTCGCGGGAGGTAGCTACCTCGGCCAAGCAGAACGTATGATGATGTCCCTATTAGCCGAACTCAAAGCCTAACCCAACCGCCCACTCCTCGGGGTCTTATCGGGGTACGGGCACGGAGAAATGCCATGCTTGTCAAAGATGTCATGACCACTAATGTCAGAACCGCGCGTCGTGACACGCGGATTCGCGACGTGGCCATCCTAATGTGCTTTCATCGTATTAGCGGTCTGCCGGTCATCAGCGAAGACCGAACCATAGTCGGCGTGATCTCGGAAAAGGACGTCTTAAGGGCGATGTACCCTAAGATCGACGAGGCCATGCGCCTTGCGCAAACTCCACATTTCGAGGAGCTCGAATCTGAGTACCGAGACGTCCTCAATCTCCATGTCGAGGCCTTGATGAGCCATCGGGTGTTCACGGTGGCCCCAAACGACCCGATTTTACGCGCCGTTTCCGTGATGTTTGC
>JAJYPQ010000607.1 GCA_021795255.1 Pseudomonadota bacterium | reverse complement strand
TCACGTTAAGCGCGGGGTCGAGCCGCCAAAGAGTTTCACGACCTCTATCCGCCACCTTCCGCCCCGAAGTCTCTTTCATCATCCGGGGTGGCGGCAACCCCCGCCATGATCGTTAAGCAACGCAGATAGCCTTCTTCGGTAAACCAGACGGGGTCTTGCTTACCACGCGATACACATCATGGCCGCGAAACGCGAAACCGCATCCACCCTCCACATCCCGGCCTGAAAACCGCCCGCGCGGCGGGACGCGAAACCCTTTTGCCGAGCTCCTGAAACTGTTCTCCTGAAGACCGGTTTTCTGGCATCGCGCTGAATTTTATTATGGGAGCAGTGTCGGTAAACTACGCGTAATGGCCGTGCAGCACGATGCGGAAAACCAGGGAACCAAGCCAAAACCGCGCAAGGCCCAACCGCCCGCTTGATCGCCATAGGCCTACAATGGATCGGCCTCCCATGCCCTCTCCTCGCCTACGGCCGAGGAAGGGCGGTGCGCGGGCACGTGTTCAAAATGGCGATCAGCTCACACTCTTGGGTCCGCGTCCCTTCGCGCTCACTTAAAGTCGTTCGTAGCCGACCTCTGCCCGCGCCGACGACGACCCTTTATCCAGAACACGCTCTCGGACTGCGCTCTCTGCACCCATCCCGTTGCCGTCAGCGCCTCTTCCAAGCCGGCCTGCGAAACCATTGCGCCATGCGTCCCACGCTCACTCGAAACACCGCCTTCATGGACGGCGGCACACGCGTCACCCGCGCCAGAAAATGCGCAAAGAAAACGATTCCGAGCGCCGGTATTAAAAACAGCGCCACGATTATAATCTCCCATTTCATGGGCACGGGCCGGTTCGAATCGGGTGTCGTCACATCAATGGGTGTCGGTGGCTGCCATTGATCCTTTCCCGTCGCGGCCCCGCTTGCCAAAGACGTACCCAAGGCGCGCGCGGCTGCCGGGTATTGGGCGCGCATGCGCTTTACGGCCGCCACGTCTTCCAGATCCATATAAGTGGTAGTCGATGAGGCGCCGCGCCACACCTTGACCTCCGCGCCGTCGGACTCTATCCAGCGCGCCACCACCGGTCCACGCATAAGGTCACCGGTCAGGTCTGTTGGCCGCCCGTATTTGTCGGCCACCATCGCAATAATGTTCTTTACCTGCCGCGTGTTATCAAAGCTTGGAAAGGTATATTGCCCAATTGCAAAGCGCCCACCGCGCGTGAAATTTACCGTAAGCCGGCTCGCCCCTTGCAGTCTTGCCAGCTGGCCATTTACCCGATAGCTATCGAACCACTGCTCCGACTCTTTCGCTGAGGTCGTAAAGCCCGCGCGCGACAGCGCCCCGTTCACACGCGCGCGCGTCGCCCCGGCCACTGGCACGCCGAAAAATGACACCGCGTGCGCGCTTGCCACTCCCACGCCCAACACTATCGCCGCGCCTGCCAGCCACAGCCGGCGCCTACGCCCTTGCGCCCGTCTCACGCTCACACTCTCCTATGGGCCCGCCACGACATCCGTGCGCCTGCGACGATCAAATCTCTGGGCGTCCCGCCGGTCACGAGTAATCCCCATACTCCTCGCTCTCCGACACGCCCACCACGCCCGATATCCACTGCCAGAAATGCCAGGATACGAGGCACATCGTCGGCAAAGACAAGCCTGTCATCACCGCCCCGGCGATATGCATATCCGTGACACGGGTCATACCCCATAGTAAAGGTGTACCGATCGACGGATTCATGCCCTTCATGGCGCTCCAAAACCAGATCGTGCCCATAACCATCATCGCAAACTCCATAGCCCATACATACAATCCCTTGCGCAAATGGTTTTGCAGATTAGGAAACGCCGGAAGTGCCCGCAAAGATTGCATCCACACGATCATCCCAAGCCCGAGGTAGATCGCCGGCAGAAGGCCAAACACCAGCACATTGTGCAGCCCGAGCGCCATTTGATCGGTCATACCCCACAAGGCGAGGATGATGGCAAGCGCCACGGTCGTCACTATCGGGCGGTGCAGCACACGCAGAACGGACCACCAGGGCCCCTTCAAGCGAACCGAATCTATGAGCTGAAACGGGATACCAAGCACAATCAACGGCGCCGCGAATTCAAACTCGCCCATGAGCTTTACGGTGTAAAGCGTCATCGACCGCCCCACAAAGCCGTTTAAAGGGGACTCCCATAGCGCCAAGGCCAGTAACAGTCCCGACACAAACGACACGACCTGCCCGGTCGACCACAGATGCGCGTCACCCCCTTGCGCCCGATAACGATCGTAGCGCGCGAGGTACAGGCGCAGCAGGACCATACCACCCAACCACGGCAAAAGATTCAGATCGGCCGCCCAGAAACGCCATGTGGCGGCATCGGCCTGGGCTACCCCATAGCCGGCGTAATAGGCCCCCGCCCACACAAGACCCAAAAACGCGACGAGCTTCCAGCGCCGCGCAAGGCCGTTACGATCTTCGCCTGCCACCGTCCCCGTGCCACTCATGTCCTATCACCCTCCCGCACCCGCCTCGACTCAAGGCGCAGCGCTTTGCGATCGCCCTTCCACCATTCCCGAACGCCGCGGGGCCACGGCCCCTTCGCCGCCTGCCCGCATGCGATAGTGTACCGTACCGACATATGGGCCCGCCTCAGCACC